>NZ_JBLZFX010000003.1:0-156056 GCF_050753345.1 Alkalinema pantanalense CENA528
AGATTCAGCATGAGAAGGCTCTGGGCTACTGCTTCACATTATCCATTATTTCCCAACACGTCTACTATTCATCATTGCCCTGATCACCGTTAGACCATGATATTGAACAGTTTTCTTTCCCATTGCAATCTTGGCATTGCCTCCTTGATGCCACCTTGGCCCCTACTCGCCGTTGTTGAAGCAGAGGATTCACCGATTGTTCTATCTGGCGTGTTGCTGACGCTAGTGGTGATTTATCTCGCCAGTAAACTAGGCGCAGAAGCTGCTAGACGCTTTGATTTTCCGCCAGTCTTGGGGGAACTGGTTGCAGGGGTGATTGTCGGCGTGTCGGCATTGCACCTAGTCATTTTTCCCGAGGGTGGATTAGCGGCCTCTGACTCGCTGATCGTGACTGCTTTGCAGGGATTAAACTCACTAACACCGGATGCCGTAACGCGCATCTTTGAGTCGCAAAGTGAAATCATTTCAGTGCTCGCTGAAATTGGTGTCATTATTCTGTTGTTTGAAATTGGTCTAGAGTCTGACCTGCGGCAACTCAAGGAAGTGGGGATTCAAGCGACGGTGGTTGCCTTTGTGGGGGTTGCGGTGCCTTTCGCAGCCGGTACCGCAGGGGCTATGTTACTGTTTCATGTGGCAGCAATTCCAGCGATTTTTGCGGGGGCAGCGTTAACTGCGACCAGTATCGGCATTACCTCTAAAGTTTTGTCTGAGCTAGGTCAGCTTAAATCGAAGGAAGGTCAAATTATCGTTGGTGCAGCAGTCATTGACGATGTGTTGGGCATTATCGTTTTAGCCGTGGTTGCTAGCTTGGCAAAAACGGGTGAAATTGATATTGCAAATGTAATTTATTTGATTGTGGGTGCGACGGCCTTCCTGTTTGGCTCCATTGCCTTGGGGGGCATTTTCAACAAGAGTTTTGTCGCGATCGTTGAGAAATTCAAAACCCGTGGAAACGTTGTCATTCCAGCGTTTATCTTTGCCTTTTTTATGGCATTTTTAGGGAATGCGATTCATCTTGAGGCAATTTTAGGAGCCTTTGCAGCGGGTTTGGTGCTGGATGAAACCGATGCCCGGAATGAGCTAGATGAACTGATCAAGCCGATCGCCGATTTGCTAGTGCCGATTTTCTTTGTGACGGTGGGGGCACGCGCTGATTTGACGGTGCTGAATCCGGCTATCCCCGAAAACCGGGCAGGGCTGTTGATTGCAGTCTTTTTAGTGGCAGTGGCGATCGTCGGCAAGCTGGTTACAGGTTGGGCCGTGTTTGGTCAACCGGGCATTAATCGCCTCGCGATCGGGGTTGGCATGATTCCTCGGGGGGAAGTGGGCTTAGTCTTTGCTGGCATTGGTTCGGCCAGTGGCATTTTGGATAAGCCGTTGGAAGTCTCCATTATCATCATGGTAATTTTGACCACGTTCCTAGCGCCGCCCTTTCTCCGAGTTGCCTTTGGAAACACAGGCGAAACCGTGGCGATCGAAGCAGCCCCCTCAGTGGAACCTGCTAGTAAATAAAAACTAGTCCATAACAATCTGTCAAATAACCTGTCAAACATGATTACTTGACAGTCGGCATCCTTGGGGCAGACCTGGGGATGCTGATTTTTTGATGCAGTCATACTGTTGGCTACAGCGACTGGGGACAGAATCCGGCATAATAGTTCAGGTGTTCGAGACGATCGCGACCTATGGTCGATCGTTCAATGAATCAAGTTCCGGATTGAAGGTAGGCTATGGCATCCAGCAAAATTGAGCGAATTTACACAGATGGGGCTTGTGCTGGTAATCCTGGCCCCGGCGGTTGGGGAACGGTTATTTACTTCGCCGATGGCATGGTTCACGAATTGGGCGGGGGCGATCCTCAGACCACCAATAACCGTATGGAAATGCAAGCGGCTGTTTCTGCCTTGGAATTTTTTGCAGCGTCGGGACAAACAACGCCGATCGTGCTCTACACCGATAGCGAATATCTCCGCAAAGGCGTGACCCAATGGCTAGCAGGCTGGAAGCGCAAAGGCTGGAAAACAGCGACGGGCAAGCCTGTACTGAATCAAGATCTCTGGGAAGCCCTCGATCGACTCAACTCGCCTCAAGTGGAATGGCAGTATGTGCGGGGGCATTCGGGGGATCCGGGCAATGAGCGGTGTGATGAAATTGCACGGGCTTTTTCCCAAGGAAGAAATCTGTATTTGCAGCAACGTAGCCTCGATCGGACGGATGCAGAAGCAAGTCAGGCAGAAGCGAGTCCAGCAGACGTGAGTCAGGCAAAACCGCAGCAACAAGAAGCCAGTTCTCCGGAAGCATCGGTCAGCCAACTCACAATTACTGCATTGACTGAGCCTGCACCCTCTCCTGAGTCTTCGCCGGAGAATGCGGCACCGTCTTTCAAATTATCCGAATCTCCCGCCGCTTGGCCAACGATGAATGCTGTCAGTCTGGCGACGGGGCAGTCTATGGATCTCAAAGTGCGCTTGGAAATGCTGCAAATGGCCGATGAAATCGCCGATCGCTGTTACCTGATCACCTCGATCGAACTGGCTCAGTTAGTGCAGTTAGATCCCGCTACAATTGACCAAAAGAATAGCCCTTGGATCTGGCGCAATTGGCAGATCGATCGGGTCACTAATGCAGCAGATGAGCAATTCTGGCAACTGCAACGGCTATAGCATTAAGACGAATAATTATACAGCACTGCGATCGGTCACCTGCCCAACATCCTAGAGTTTATTGGCTGGGATCGACGATCGTTCCCATAAATAAAATCGTTTCCGTTTGTTGGTCATACAACATACAGAAGAATGGTCGATCGACCACTATTTGAAACGGTGGATTTTTGGGAATTGAGGTTGTTCCAATACCGATCGAGGTAACACCCGCTGCTTCCGTTCCTTCTTCATTCACTTCCACAAAAGTCTTATGTTTGACTTGGCCGATGAAGGTGGAACGATCGCTCAGATTGCTAAAATCGGCCACTCCAGGAATAAAGGCAGGTTTCATGCCCAGCGCGGTGAGGGCATCCTTGAGTTCTGTGGAATACTCCAATTTGAAACGAGGCAAAACGATTTCCCCATCCCGTTTGCTAAACTGTTGTCGCCAGCGTTCCCAATTCTCAGCCGTCAGGCTTTCAGCCCAGGTATCTAGCATTTTACCCTGCTTAGGCAAAAAGACATAAAGGCTCAAATGTCGATCGCTGTAGGGTAGGCTGATTGCTTGGAAATCATTGGTTTCGTAGTAGGGATATTTGCCAAACTGTTGCATCATAGGATGCTTTTTGGGTTGGCCGTTGGCTAGCTGAAAAGGTTGTTCGCGGGTCTGTTGTTTGTCGAAGGGTTTTTCCCAATTGCCTTTGAAGTAGATTGCATTAATCAAATACAACACATCTTCAGGGTTGAGCCGATCGACAATTTTCTCAATCCGTCCATTGGTGTTTCGCTTGACCCAGTTATTGATTACTTGGGGAGACTTGGGATCGGCGAAATTCAGTGACGAAACCTTCGCTTGATAAAACTTCTGATTGCGACTCAGAAATTCATTGTTGAATGAGATCCCTTGCTTAGCCCACAGAGAATTCGCGATCGTGAGTTTGACCTTAGCATTATCCGATTCCAATCTGGTTTTCAACGTTTCATTGGCCGCGTTTACGGCATCAAGGCTTAAGTCTTGTAATTGCAATGCTTCTGACATCGCCTTCTGCGTTTCCCCAGCGGCTCCGTTGTACAGCATCGACAGCGAAATCGCCACACTGGAGGGCGAAATAAAGACATTGCGAGATCGATCCGATTGTCGCACTGCGGCTAACAGGTTGAAGCCAAAGCGCGTGTTGGCAGCGATAAGTTGAGGGTTCACAGGTTTGGGAGCGATGGGTCGAGCGGATGGGGCAGTGGAGCTAGGCGGCCCCTCAATCGAACGAGTCGGCGAACTAGAGGGGGCATCGGGTCGCGATCGAACCGGAGCCGCGTGGGAACAACTGATGATGCTGACCCCTAACACAAGGGTCAACAACGTGGTAGCAAGTAGGGTAAAGCGCTGGGAATATACAGGGGGAGACATAGCAGATTTTTAATGGGTCCTAGAGTCTTGAGGTGGGATTGTGCCGAATATGACTGTCTACAAACCACGATCGACCAACTACTGAAAGGTTGAATGTCCTTGTGCAGCTTTTGTAATTGGTTGGCTATACCATTTGTTTGCTTTCTTCAATGCCCTGTTGTTGAATTACAAATTCCTGAACCTGCAAGCGGTATTCCCGCAGCGTTTCATCCACCCAAGCTCGATCGCGTCCATTGGCACAGATATGAATTTGTGGTTCGCTGGCATCCGGCAGCACCAGCACCCAACTATCATGCTGGTTATTGAAAATCTTGACGCCATCGATTAATTCCAAATCATCGTTGGCATGGGTTTCCACCAAATGCCGCATTAATGCCCCTTTCATGCCCCAGGGACAACGCACAGTATAGGTTTTGTGGGTAATGCGGGGGCAAGAGGCCCGAATTTCTCCCAGCGTCCGTTCCTGCATGGTCAGCAATTCAATGAGTTTGGCAATGCAAAACATTGCATCAAAGCCAGGATGGAGTTGCGGGAAAATAAAACCCATATCGCCACTGCCGCCCAAAACAACGTTGGAATTGTTATAGCAAGCTTCCATTAAGGCTGTTGGATTAGCTTTGGTGCGAATGACTTGGGCATCATGGCGACGGGCAATCTCTTCGATCGCGCTGGAGGTTTGCACCGGAACCACGACGGCACTGCGGGGATAGGCATTTAACATCAATTCCACCACCAAAGCCGTTAGCGTTTCTCCACGAATGGGACTGCCCGTTTCATCGACTAGCACCAATAATTCCCCATTGGCGGAAACCTGCACCCCAAAGGTGGCTCGCAACGCTTCCACCACATGGCCGAGTTGGTTGAGCAAGGTTTCCCGATCGGCCTGGGTGGGCGCATTTTGGGTCAAACTTGCATTGAGCACGACGGCATCACAGCCAAACTTGGCTAACAACTGCGGCAGAACCGCCCCCGAGACAGCATAGGCATAGTCAATCACCACTTTGCCGCCACTCTGTTGCAGAACCTGCACATTGAGATTTTGGGAAAAGACACGGCTGTAGATATCCAATGCATGGTTCATTTCCACGACATTACCAATTTCCGTAATCGATGCGCGGCGAAAATCTTCCTTGAAAAAAGCACCTTCAATTTTCTTTTCCATGGCTTTGGAAATATTGATGCCCTTATCGTCGAGAAATTCAATCAAGATGTAGTTCGATCGCTCGGGATCAAACCGCACATGAATGCCCCCCGCCACGCCCAGGATGGGCACCACCGATCGGGAAACGGGAATCGCTGTCGCTTCTAAATTTTGGACATTAATTCCTACGGACATTAAGCCTGCAATCAGCGATCGGGAGACCATCCAGGAAATGCTGCGCTGATCCCGCGAAACCGTCACCTGGGCTCCGGGCTTCAGGGTAGACCCGTAGGCCGCACCCAATTTCACCGCAAATTCCGGAATGATATCCACATTGGCAATGCCCGCCACCCCCCGCTGCCCAAATAAGTTACGGTGGGCCGTATAGCCCCAAATCAGGTTACTGTTGAGCGTAGCCCCCGGTTCCACATCTTTACTCGGCCAAATGCGGATATTGGGGCTGATTTTGGCTTCTTCCCCGATCGTGCAGAGGGGGCCAACGATCGACCCTTCCAGTACATGGGCACGACGGGCCACCCGCACGCCCCGCGCCAAGACACAGGCTCGTAAATGGGCTTCTTCCCCAATCACTGACCCATTCCAAATGATGGGTCGCTTGAGATCTGCATCTGATCCCACAATGACGTTATCCCCGACGATCGTGCCTGCTTCCACATAAACCCGTGCCCCAATGCGACAGTTATTACCAATCAGGACGGGAGCCTCTAGCCGCGCACTGGGATCAATCCAAGTATCCTCTCCCACCCAAATTCCCGGCGATCGACAGGTGTAGTCGATGTGCAGTTTAACCTGTTGGGACAGGGCTGCGTATTGCGCTTCTCGGTAAGCATCCAAGTGGCCCACATCACACCAATACCCATCCGCCACATAGCCATACATCAGTTCATCTTTTTCCAAAAGCAGCGGAAAGAGATCCTTGGAGAAGTCGGCTTCGGAATCTGCGGGTAAATAATCTAAAACCTCCGGTTCCAGGATATAAATTCCAGTGTTGACGGTGTCGGAAAAAATTTCACTCGTGGATGGCTTTTCCAAAAAGCGACGGATGCGGCCCGTTTCATCGGTGATCACCACGCCAAATTCCAAAGGATTAGGCACATGGGTTAGCACTAGCGTTGCTTTCGCCTGCCGCTGCTTGTGATAGGCGATCGCGGCCTTGAGATCAAAGTCTGTAACGCTATCACCACTAATGACAATGAAGGTTTCGTCCAGCAACTCTGAAATATTTTTGACGCAACCTGCCGTCCCCAGGGGTTTATCTTCTTCGACGGCATAAATCATCTGCACACCAAAATCACTGCCATCCTGGAAGTAATCGCGCAGTAGGTCAGGCAGATAGTGCAGGGTGACGATGATTTCAGTAATACCGTAGTGTTTGAGCAGATTCACGATGTGCTCAGCGATCGGGCGATTCAGGATCGGCACCATGGGTTTGGGCAAATCACAGGTGAGGGGGCGTAGCCGAGTTCCTGACCCTCCAGCCATCAATACTGCTCGCATACCGTTATCCTCTGCACAGGTCTTCTTTCTACATTTCAACCTGTGTTTTGCGGTTTGGGGGGGACGATCGTAAAAATTAAGAGTTTGCAATAGTTACAGTCAATCGAATTGCAATCCATTGGCAAGCACGATCGTTGGCCCGAAGATTACTCTGGTATGTCAGGTGTATCAGCTTGGGCTTCAGAGGAAGGTGCGGCTGGGGAGTCGTCTTGGGCTTGGGCTAACCAGGTTACTAACTCCTGTACGGTTTGCCAGTCCAGCAATAATTCAGCCATCTCTTCTAACTGCACGATCGGTAAACTAGAAATCTGCGCCACGATCGCCTCGGGTAGCTCCCCAAACCGCCGCCTTAGCTGCTTCAGAATTACGGTTGCTTCCCCTTGCCGCGCCCCAGCTTGCTCTCCCTCCGCAAAAATACTTCGATAGATCGGTGTATTTTCTAACGTAATTCCAATCATTGCTGCGACCTCGTCACGGGTAAGGTTGGTGAATTTGTAGACCATGATGGTGGAAATTATTTCAATTATCGCACGGTCGTCTTGGGTTTGATGGACTAGGGTTCTGGCCGCAGTAATGGCCGCCGTTTCCTCCAAGGTCGTCAAGATCATCAATTGGATGCCGATCGAAAGGTCTTCCCACGATCGCACTTGATCTAGGTAAACCCTTGTCAATTTACCAGTATCAATCAAATATTGGTGAGGTTCCCAGCCAGGTTGTTCTGTGGCTGCGTCTGGGTAAATGGCCACCAGTTTCCAGTCCCAGCAGTGATCGCGATTGCGGTAAAAATACAAGGCCGCTTCACAGACTAAGCGTTCATACAGCAAGGGATCGCGCTGAAATTGCACTTCTGCGAAAAACACAACACCGGATGGGTCAGGCGGTAGAAACACCCCATCAATCCGAAAGCTGGTTTCCTTGACCTCGATCGAATCAAATTGATAAGCATCTGCATTACTGGGTGCTTCAGGCAATAGATCAAATAATAATGCGGGCGATTGTTGGAACAGTTTGTAGAAAATCGAGTCGCGACGCATTAGAGAAAAATCCTAGATCCCACTTAAAACAACAACATGACTGGACTCAATCGGAATTCCATTCAATTCAAGAATTCGATCGTCAGTACTATCATACCTATATCCATCGTCTTGAAAGACCTAAAAATACAATGACGCTAGATCCCCAACTCCGTGCCCCGATCGCCATTGCCCTGGGTGCGATCGCAGGAGCCTTGGCTCGTTACTATCTAACTCTATGGTTTACCCAGCGTTTTGGGACTGATTTCCCCTACGGCACCTTTATCATTAATGTCAGTGGTTGCTTTTTGATGGGTTTAGTGGCAACTTTAGCGTTGGATGAACAGTTTGTTTCTCCGGAAATGCGGCTATTGCTCACCACGGGTTTTCTAGGAGCCTATACTACGTTTTCAACCTATGGGTTGGATACGGTGAATTTAATTCGCCTCGATCGACTCATCATTGCGGCGGGCTATGGGCTGGGAAGTGCGGCGTTGGGGCTGCTGGCAGTACAAGCGGGAACGATCGTGGCTCAGCAGATCCTCCCTTGGCTTCACCGTTGGGGAAAATAATGGGCAACCAGTGAGCGATCGCACCGACCCAAAAACCAGGATTTTCAGTAAATCCCGGTTTTTAACAATTCTCGGGACAACCGATCGATCTCGCTTACTCCAAAACTCGATCGCGTTCCATCATGCTGATGTATTTCCAATCAGAGCCGAGCACGGGAATCGGGGGACTCCAGCGAATGCGTTCGCAAAACCGCACCACTTGCAATTGGTTGATCGTGGATTGGATTTCTTCGCGGGTACCGAGGAGGTAGATTTGGAACGGTCTGCGGGAATCGTCGATCGGGGATTCTGGGCGATCGTTACCGCCAAAGCCAATAAACATGGGATTTCTCCTGGATGTAGATGGGGAGGAAATCCCAAAAATTAAGACCACCCTTTTGCGCAGGACAAGTAGGGTGGCCCGATCGAATGCTAAAATCCGTGTCAGACCGCCTAGCTGCCTTACTCAGCTTGGGGTTTAGCTACCCTTTGTTGTTGACAGCAACGCTGGGTAGCGCCTTAATTTTTGGGGTCGTAGCTGATGCCAATCGGGACTTTGCGACACGGTTGCATTCAGCTATGGAAACTAAGCCTAGGAGGAAAGTGGGGCGCTGTCAACTATTTTGCGATTGTTTGCAATATTGTGATGTTTGGCAATGTGGCATCTGGCAACAGTTTGATAGCGTCAATAGCCAACACAGGTAAAATAACGCTGACACAAAACACAGCGCTGACGTAAAACACAACACTGCCATGACACGGACGCAACAACAATCAACAGCATTCGATTTAATCGAAGCAGCAAGAAGATTTCGGTAGGCCGTTAGCTAGGGCTAGAAGCGGATACCAACGCCCCCTTGAATAGAAGCTGCGGTACCACCACTACGCTTGTAGGCATCAAAGGCAATCACCGCATTACCAAAAACTACAACGTTGCTGTTGGGTAGGGAATAATCAATGCCAGGTTGGATCGCGAAGGCCGTTTTATTGCCCACAGGTGTGTTGCCTCCGAGGTGAACGGATGCCCCCAAGCCGAGGTACGCATCGGTTTGCCAGTTGATGGGCACATCGTAGGAGATGGTGGGGACGATCGCGGTGCCAGACCCGATGAAACCTTGGGCACGGATGGAAATCGGCGCTTCGAGGAATTTGTAACGAGCCGCAATTAAACCAGAAATTTCTCGCTCTTCGCCGTTTCCTCCTTTGGTCAGTCCGATCGCAGGGCCAACCCCCACATAGCTGCCATAGGCGGCTTGGGCCTGGGCGGACTGGCTCTGGAACGTAACGGCCAAAACGAGGCTACTGGCGAGAACGGGGACGATCGAAGTGATTTGTTTAAAGACGTGATTCATCGTTGAACTCCTCAAAGCGGTTTCGCTAGGTTTAGTGATCGTATTTAGCGATCTAGATTTAGCGATCGAAGGTTCTCAGCCAGATTGAAGTCAGCTGATTTCTGCTTTTATCATACCCAAGAACGCCAGAACGGTTAATTTTCCTCGATCTAGGGTGAGGTAGCAGGACTGGCCGTTGGTGTTGGGCCGGGTGGGGTGGCCCCCTTAAGGATGTCTTTGGCGGAAATGCCATCACCTTGGAACCCAAAGTACCAAAGCACAGCGATCGCTTCAGCATAGGTGACAGAGCGCTTGGGCTGGAACAGGGTCGTATAGCCAAAGGCACGGCGAATGTTGGACTGGTCGCTGTTTTGGAAGTCCATGTAGATAGCGCGTAGGGCTTTGGGGGCAATTTTGTTGGCGTCTTGGAACCCCCAAGTCTGCTGGATACTGTCGATCGTGGCGTTGGGCAATACTTGGCGGGTATCGATCGGAACTTTCCAGAGAATCAACTCTTCGCGGGTGAGGGCCGCATTGGGACGGAACAGGGTCGCGGTGCTGTCACCGGAGAGAGGACTGGGAATCAGACCCGCTTCGGCCAATCCTTGGATCGTGGGAAAGCCAGGGTCGTCGCTGGGCACATCCTGGAAGGCCGGTGGGGTGTTGGGAGTGGCAAGGCGAATTTGTTTGGCAGGAGTGGTGGCATAGAGGCGATTGTTAACGGCAACCAGCCAATGGGCATACTCGCGGCGGGTAATGTTTTTGATCAGAGATAAATTACCGCTGGGAGAGATGACTTCTAGGTCGAGGACATCCTTGAGATAGGGTTGCAGTTGGCTGGGAACTTGGGTGGGGTCGGTGAAGCGATCGCTAGAAGTAGGGCTAGGAGAAGGGGTAGGAGTAGGCGTGGAGGAAGGGGAAGAGCTGGGAGTGGAAGTAGGCGTAGAAGTGGGAGTGGAAGTGGGGGAAGGCGTGAGGCGGGGATCGACTTGGATAGCTTGCTGGAGGGACTGGGCATTGGGACTGTTAGCACAGCCGAGGGGAAGGAGGAACAGGGTAAGGAGGAGGGGGATTCGGAAGTCAGACAGCACAGAGATACCCAGAATAACCAAGTGTTTTCCTAGTCTAGCCTCCAACGCTAACTCTCTGGGAGGGGTAGAGCGGGAATGGACGATCAATTTCCGAGGATTCCGCTAGGCTTTTCATCCCCAATTGAGTAATCACGGCTACAAATCCGATCCCCCTTCCCCCACGTTACGTGCCGCTCAACTAGAAAAAAGGGCAAATTCAGACAAATTCTTTTAAAGTTCTTCTTTTTTCTTGGTGTAGCCTCTCCACAGGAGATAGGGGAATTTAGGGAGATCGTCATGGGTTGCAATCACAAGTTGATTCGCTACGAGATCTCACTTTTAATCTATTGATTGACTCCAATCTCTATATCAGCACTATTGCAATAGCATTCAAGCCTATGGATTTGCAGAGTGGGGCTTAGTAATCATTACGATCGCTATTAGCTATTCCAGCTGGATACCTTGATATTGCCCCAATCAATTGACCCAATCAACGGAGTTTAGGATGACTCAACGCTATCTAGAACGTTTTCAGTAGCCATTCCCGAATTTTTTGATTGACCAATTCCGGTGCATCATCGTGGGGACAGTGCCCTGCGGGGATGAAGTCCTGCTGGGCCTTGGGATAGTACTTGCTAAATTTAGCACCTCGCTGACGGGCATTGCCGACCCAAGGATCTTGCTCGCCCCAGAGCAAATACAGCGGTTGCGTCAGCTTTTGCAATAGGGAGTCATTCGATTCTCCCTTCGGTGCACGAAACACCAATGCAAACACTTTTGCCGCGCCCCGATCGCAGGAAGGTCGATAAATATCTTCCACTAATTCATCGGTCACTTCCGCCTGATTGACATAGACCTGCTTCAAGGTTTTCCGAATAAATGCTTTATTTTGCACGTATTTGAAAATAAACCAACTGAACCAGTCTTGATTCAAAAACGTCTTAAAGGTGGTACCGATTAGCTTTTGCAAGGGGCTGGGCTGGGGACGATTTTTTAGATCTTCACTAAATCCCCCCGCAGGGTTCAACAAAATAGCCCCCTTCGCCACCTCGGGAAAGCGAGCAGTGGTTGCCAGTGCCACATACCCCCCGATCGAATTCCCCGCAATTACCGTCGGTTTACCAATGACCGTTTGGATAAAATCGTAGAGCTGATCCGCCCAAAGGTCTCCCCCATACTGCGTTTCTGCCTTGTCCGATCGACCGAACCCTAGGAGATCGATCGCATAGACTTCAAAATCCGATTGCAATCCCGCAATATTCTTTTTCCAGTGATCCGTTGAAGCCCCAAAGCCGTGTACCAAGAGCAATGCAGGACGATCGACGTAGGTTTTACCCGCGTCTACCCCCGCTTTGACATAGTAAATCTTGAACCCTCGCCAAGACCAATAGTGACCGGGCAAAGTAACAACAGGGGAAGCAATGGTCATGATGGTGCAACTGTAAAGAACAGTAACGTAATATGTTCCATTGTAACGTTTCTCAGCCTGAAACGAACTGGTGCCTTCATCCATTCACCTTTTTCAACGATTTTCAGTGCTCTCCTATCTGCCATGGCCCCCTTTGCTAGTTCCAGCGACAATTCCAGTGCTAATTCCAGTCCTTAGCAATTTCCTCTCCCTTTTCTCCCATACCCCAGTCTTGGAGTTCTCATAATGTAACTGAGCTCCCCCGCGCCCTCAATTGCGCCTTGGCTCCATTCCGATACACTTGAAGAGGTCTTTTTGTCGTCCACCTTACCAAAATCCTACGAAGAGGGGGTTCCCTGTGCGCCTGTTTACGACCGTTGCTGCGCTTCGTTGTTACTTAGCCCAATGCCGCAAACTCGAGGGAACCGTAGGTTTGGTCCCAACTATGGGAGCGCTCCATGCCGGACACCAGAGCTTGATCGATCGCGCCCGCCAGGAAAACCAGTGGGTCGTTGTCACGATTTTTGTCAATCCTTTGCAATTTGGCCCCCAGGAGGATTTCGATCGCTACCCCCGTACCCTAGACGCCGATCAGGCCCTGTGCGCCGCCGCTGGGGTAGATGTGATTTTTGCGCCCCATCCGTCAGAATTAGGCATTATTCCTGCGGCCAATGCAGAGGTAACTCAAGTTGTTCCGCCTGTATCAATGCAGACAGGATTGTGTGGAGCATCCCGACCAAGCCACTTTAACGGCGTAGCAACCATCGTCACCAAGCTACTCAATTTAGTGCAACCCGATCGCGCCTACTTTGGCCAGAAGGACGCCCAGCAATTAGCCATTATCCAACGGTTGGTTGTCGATCTGAATCTGTCCGTAGAAATTGTGGCCTGCCCGATCGTCCGGGAAGCCAGTGGCCTTGCCCTGAGTTCTAGAAATCAGTATCTGAGTGCCGAAGAAAAACAAGAAGCTTTGGTTCTTTCCCAGGGGCTATTGGCCGCAGAACAGGAATTTCGCCGGGGCGAACGCCAGCGATCGCGCCTCATAGACCTCGTCAAATCCCAACTGGCCGCAGCTCCCAACCTGCAGCCGGAGTATGTGGAATTAGTTGATCCAACAACACTAACGCCATTGACAGAAGTTGCAGAAAATGGATTACTGGCGATCGCAGCCCGATTAGGCAACACTCGATTAATCGACAATGTATTATTGCGCACCCGTAAGCCCATTGTGGCAATCGACGGCCCTGCGGGTGCGGGTAAGTCCACCGTGACGAAACAAGTGGCACAAGCATTGGGATTATTCTATTTGGACACCGGAGCCATGTATCGTGCAATTACCTGGTTAGTGCTACAATCCGGCATTTCCGTTACCGATGAACCCGCGATCGCCGAATTGGTCTTTCAATGTCACATTACCCTGACGGACGATCGGGTAGAAATTAACGGGCAAGAGGTGACCCAAGCGATCCGAACGCCGGAAGTCACCAGCCAAGTCTCCACGATCGCCGCCCAAACCGCCGTGCGCCAAGCCCTCGTCCAGCAACAGCGGGAATATGGTAAACGGGGGGGCGTTGTTCTGGAGGGACGAGATATTGGCACCCATGTCTTTCCCGACGCGGAACTCAAAATTTTTCTCACTGCCACGGTGGCGGAACGGGCACGCCGCCGGCAAATGGATCTCAAGCGAATGGGCCAACCGGTTCCCGATTTAGATGAGCTCGTGCAGTTAATTGCGGAACGGGATGCCAAGGACAGCACTCGATCGCTCGCGCCCCTTTGCCAAGCGATCGATGCCGTGGAAATTGTCACAGATGGGATGACCATTGAAGAGGTCGTCACCAAGATTGTCACCCTGTACCACGATCGGCAATAAACACGCTACGCTAAGGATAACTCAGTGAGTCATGACGATCTTCACTGGCAAACATTCGTTCCCTATCGGTGGATAAGTAATGAAAAACTGTGACGGTTTGTAATTGCCTGCACAATTAATCTGTTACTGCTACCGGAAATAGGGTATCATACACGCCGAGCACCGAAATCACTGATCGTTGTGCCAGAACCAGGCGTTGCACCATTGCTGAAGGTTGCTGACCTGATTTTCTAGAATTTATCCAGTTTTGAACAACTTATGACTACTCAACAAGTCGCTTATCCGATGGAAAAGCTCCAGCGACAAATACGATCGCTGGTGGACAAGAAGCTGTTGAAACCCAGTGATAGCCTGTGGAAAATTGCCTTACTTTATGGTGATGAATGGGCTTACTGGAAACAGGAGTTGCTGTCCTTCGACTTTTCGATGCAGGATCCCGTGAGCGAATTTCTGGCAGTGGAAACTTGGGAAGAAGACGAGGAATAGGTTGATCTAGCGGGTCGATCGTGGGGCAACGGAATTTCCCCTTTGCCTCAGGTTTATCCGTCTACTTGCAATTCCATCCCTTAACTACAATTCCACCCTGATCGGTTAACTACAATTCCACCCCGATCAGTGTTAACGGAAGCTCGGGGTTTCTTGTTGAAGCGGTTGGCGTCTTCTGGAATTTGCCAATGCTTGCAAGGTACCCCCCTTTTGCTTTCCCGTACCCGTCTTAGAACCGGATCGACTCCAGATTGGGGCGCACTTTTGCCCGAATGACGATCGCTGTAATGTTATCGTGGCCGTTGTACTCGTTGGCTAAACTTATAAGTTCCCGCACTCCTTGATCGAGATTCGCCTGGGAACTAATCAGAGGAGCCACGTAATTGTTTTGGTACTCTTCCAATAGTTGATTATCTGTCAACCCATCGGACGCCAGTAGAAAAAGAGTATCTTCGTTAATCTCCATAAAATGGATATCGGGTTCAACGAATTCGTTGTCCCGTGGTCCTAGGGCTTGGGTTAGTTGGTAGGCATCGGGACGGGCATAGGCTAGTTCTGGGAGCACACCGCGTTTGATCTCTCGCTGGCCCACTTCATGGTCGCAGGTAACTTGCTCTAGCCCATTTTTGCGGGTGTAGCGATAGAGACGGCTATCCCCCACATGGGCCACCGCCACAGTGGTATTGTTTACGATCGCCATCACCAACGTGGTTCCCATACGAGCACTGCCCATGCGCTCCTCCGCCTGATTGCGATCGAAGATCACTTGGTTTGCCAGCAGAACCCCCTCACGGATCACCTGACTGGGCGGGATTTTGGGCGTAGCATTACTGTTGCGCTGGGATCGCCAATAATTTTGGAAAAAATTTTGTAAGGTCTCTACTGCCAATTGGCTAGCAACTTCTCCCCCTGCATGACCCCCCATTCCATCGCAGAGGATATAAATCCCTTGCGCCTGAACCGAGCCACCGGAAGGCTTTTTAATTTGTTGAATCTCTGCAGCAATGCCGTAGTAGTCCTCGTTGTGTTCCCGTTGGAGCCCCACATCTGTTTTTGCTGCATCGTCTAGGTTGGAGAGATGCATCGGTAAGACGATCGTTGGCATATCATCGGGTTCATCTTCCGCCACCTCACTGTCATCCAAAACTTCGATTTGAGTCACCGCTTCCGTGAAGGCTACATCCGCGATCGGGAGATTTTGTTGTGAGGGATGGTTGGAATTCCCGGATTCCAGATTCTGAGGATCAGGTGCCATAGCAGATGTCAAAAAACAACGGGTGAACAGCAAGGGAGAGATGGAGAGACTGGCCTTCAGGATAAACGCGATCGTTCCGAGTCAATGGGCGTGCCCCCAATTTTGCGTCAATGACTCCATACAGCATGCTACTACTGCTCAAAATATTACGAAATGAATCATGGGAAATCCGTTAACTCCAACAATTTGTTGATTTAAAAGGGTGATGGATCACTTGACAAGGGTGATGGATCATAACTGGCGCGTCATAACTAGGCGGCACCGTTTTACATTAGGGCTCACTGCTTCAATCGATTCATTGCTACAACAGGAGGAAAATTACTAAAATTCAGCCACTTGAGTCTGCCCCCGTAGGGATGTAGTCCTTTGAGTCCAGTAGTCCTTTGAGTCCAATTGAGTTTAATTGGTCAGTCTAATCGGTTTGAGTGTAGCCACTTGAGCTGTGATCTCAATTTCAACAGTCCAACAGAACCTTGTCTTTTGGGTGATGTTTCAACCATACTCAGTTTCAACCATACTAAACAGAATTCTCAAAAATGGCTGATTTCCTCTGACAAAAGCCGTCGCTACAGATCGCTACATAATAGTCGATCCGTTACTCCATGATAGTGGCTACATTGGAGCTATATCGGAGCTACATCATCGCCCTGTCGCCACAGGATAGTCGCTAAACGCTACATAGTCACTACACGCTACATAGTCGCTACATTGGGACTACAGAATAGAGTTGTGTGTAGTTGCTATACGGGTGTAATTGCGATAATTGCGATAGAGGGTTACTACACAAGGATGTCCTGACGCGATCGCCGATCAAGCGAGTGAGTTTTACCGATTGGGAAGCGGAGGGAGGCGTTACAATGGGAAACGTCAGAAATTAGGACAAAAAACGTATGACGGCTGCGACTCCAGTGAAGACTCAATACGAAGCCATTATTGGTCTGGAAACCCACTGTCAGTTGAGCACGGAAACGAAGATTTTTTCCGATAGCTCGACGGTGTTTGGTGCGCCGCCCAATACCCACATCGATCCGGTGTGCATGGGCTTGCCAGGAGTGTTGCCCGTGCTCAACCAGAAGGTTTTGGAATATGCAGTCAAAGCAGGCTTGGCTCTGAATTGCACGATCGCACCCTACAGTAAGTTCGATCGTAAACAATATTTTTATCCCGATCTACCTAAGAATTATCAAATTTCCCAGTACGATCTCCCAATCGCTGAACACGGCTGGGTCGAAATTGAACTTTACGATAAAAAGTCTGGCACCTCCACCCGCAAGAAGATTGGCGTCACCCGCCTGCACATGGAAGAAGATGCGGGCAAGTTGGTGCACGGGGGGAGCGATCGACTCGCGGGATCAACCTTCTCCCTCGTGGACTACAACCGGGCTGGAGTCCCGCTGATTGAAATCGTATCTGAGCCTGATATTCGATCGGGGCAAGAAGCCGCAGAGTACGCCCAAGAAATCCGGCGGATTGTTCGCTATCTCGGCGTGAGTGATGGCAACATGCAGGAAGGCTCCCTGCGGTGTGATGTCAATATCTCCGTGCGTCCCTTAGGTCGTGAAACCTTTGGTACCAAGGTTGAGATCAAGAACATGAACTCCTTCAATGCGATTCAACGGGCGATCGACTATGAGATCGAACGGCAGATCGCAGCGGTGGAAGCGGGAGAACCGATCATCCAAGAAACACGGTTGTGGGATGAGGGATCGCAAACGACCCGCACTATGCGTGTTAAGGAGGGATCCAGTGATTATCGCTACTTCCCAGAGCCGGACTTGGGGCCGATCGAAGTGTCCGAAGCCCAACGGGAGCAATGGCGATCGCAACTGCCGGAACTGCCTGTGGAAAAACGGCACCGTTACCAGGAGGAATTGGGCCTCTCCCCCTATGACACCCGCGTGTTGACGGATGACCAGTCAATTACCACCTATTTTGAGCAAACCGTTGCGGCAGGGGCTCCGGCCAAACCTGCGGCCAACTGGATCATGGGGGACATCAGCGCTTACCTGAACGCCAACACAGGGATGACGATCGCAGATCTTAAGCTTGTGCCCCAGGAGTTGGCAGAATTGATCACGCTGATTGAAGGCGGCACCATTAGCAACAAGATCGGTAAGGATATCCTGCCAGAACTGCTGCAAGAGGGTGGCTCTCCCAAAGCACTGATCGAGAAAAAAGGCTTAATTCAAATCTCCGATCCATCGGTCATTGAATCCGCGATCGATGAAGTGATTGCGGCATTCCCTAACGAATTAGAACAGTACAAGGGCGGCAAGACCAAAATGCTGGGCTTCTTTGTGGGGCAAGTGCTCAAAAAAACGGGCGGAAAAGCTGATCCCAAACTAACCAATCAATTGGTTGCGAAAAAGCTGAACAGTTAATCGCAGCGTTGACTGATTCAACCGACGGATTTTCCAATCCAGAGATCTTCTAGGGGGTGATTGTGTCCATGATGGGCCAAACTCGATCCCCCCCTAGGGTCTTGCTATGTGCCACTGTCAATAACAGGCTCAGTCAGCAGGGAGTCAGTCCTAACCTTAAAAAACTCCATCCGAAGAGAATTTGGAGGTAGGATTGTTTTTACTTGAATATTTCGTCTTAATAGGCAGGCAAAAGTACGGTAAAAGCACTCCCTTGCCCAGCTTGCGATTGCACTGTAATGTTGCCTTGGTGGGCTTCTACAATGCGTCGCGTCAGATGTAGCCCTAAGCCACTCCCGGATTTCTTATGTTTACCTTGGACAAAACTCTCAAAGAGGGAGGCTTGTTCTTCCGGCGGAATACCTTGGCCAGTGTCCTCAACTTTCACCTGAATCATGGGACGCGGGGCATCCGTGGGCAAGAGAACACCTTGGGTAGCTGTAACTGCAATTTTCACACAACCCACATCGGTGAACTTGATAGCATTGCCAATCAAATTGGTCAGCACTCGGTAAAGTTCCAAGCGATCGCCTTTGACTAACAGCATGGCTTCCTGACCCGGGATCGCAGTCGCATCCAGTTGTAGTCCTTTGTCGATCGCCAGCGGAGAGAGTTCCTTAACCACATCCTGGGTCAACCCTGCCAGATCAACGGGCGAGAAATTTAAGGTTTTTCGACCTGCTTCATAGCGATAAACTTCCAGCAAAGTGTTTACTAACGTCAGTAAATTATTATTGCTGCGACTCATGATGTCGATCGCTTCCAGGACATCCGGTGGCAACTCACCCATCACGCCTTGGGCCAGTAAACTGAGCATACGATCGGCTGCCACTAAGGGAGTTCGTAGGTCATGAGTCAAGCGCGACACAAAGTCTTCCCGTTGGCGAGCAATTTGATCGCGTTCATCCACACTATGCTTCAGCCGCAGCAGCGATCGAACTCGAGCCAGCAGTTCGTCAAATTCCACAGGCTTGCGAATAAAATCATCGGCCCCGATGTCCAAGCCCCGCGCCACACTCAGTTGGTCATAGGCTGTAATTAACAAAATAGGAATAAATGGTAAAGCAGTATTCTGCCGAACGCGACGGGTGACTTCATAGCCATCCATCACGGGCATCATGACATCCAATAAAATCAGATCAGGTTGCCAAGTCTCAATCTTGAGCAGCGCTTCCTGTCCATTTTCTGCGATATCAATGTGATAGCCTTCTTCTTGCAACAAACTCTGAATCAGAAAGCTGTTATCGGCAGAGTCATCTACGACAAGGATGTGATCGACTTTGGTGGGTTTAGCAAAAGGTGAGTGGTTCATGCAATCTCACAAAGCAAAGTGTCGCAATGAGACAAGCAGGACAAAAATAGGAATGATAAGGCGTCAAACTTTAGCAATTTTAGAAACTTTAACAAAGCAAGATTTTCTGGAAAATCACTAGTTAGAAAGACATTGAATTAGAAAGATGTTTAATCCGTTAATGCGCTAACAATGATGAGCTTGATGGTCAGTCACTATAGAAATCAGTCAGTGAGATCATTGATCACAACTTTCGCCAATTCACGACTTTACTCAATTCATGACTTTACTCAATTCGCTTTAATCATTTAAAAGACTTAATCACTTAGATTACTTAGGAGGATCAATCAGACTCAGTCAATTGTATGAGGGATTTAATTAATGGGATTTAATTAATGGGATTTAATTAATGGGATTCAATTAATCGTTCTGTTCCTCCTACGGAAACTTTAGTGAGATCAACCAGTGGAATCAATTCGCGGAATTCACCATTAATCAACCCGCAGGCTTTAATCCTACGACAGATTCCTAGAAAAGATCTTGTCAGGTTAAGGGTCGATCGACAAGTCTTTCAGGGTAGAGCCCTTTCATTTTATGCATCCAGTCTACAGACTAGCCTCCATTACAGTATGACATCAACAACAACACGGATCCTTGGATTGGATCCTGGGTTAGCAACCTTGGGATTTGGGGCATTGGATTGCCAATCGGCCTATCAACGACAGGCCGCCGTAGTAACGGTGATGGACTATGGAGTTGTGCGTACAACAGCAGGACAGGACTTGGGCCAACGGCTGATTACGTTGTATGACGATCTACACCTTTTAATTGAAGCGGTACAGCCCGATTTAGTTGCGATCGAAAAGCTATTTTTTTACAAAATGGGCAACACAATTCTAGTCGCCCAAGCTCGGGGGGTCATTCTGCTAGTCCTGGCCCAGCACAATCTGCCCCTAGTAGAATTTACACCCGCCCAAATTAAGCAAGCCCTAACGGGGTACGGCAATGCTGATAAGCATGCTGTACAGGAAGCCGTTGCCCGAGAGCTGAACCTAGCCACGATTCCCAAACCAGATGATGCTGCCGATGGATTAGCCGTAGCCTTAACCGCTTGGTATCAAAACCTATAAAGTCTGCTAGAAAGTCGCCTATAAAGCCTCTAAAACAAAGGAATGTTAACACCCAAACTAATGCCAACGGAAAGATTATTGGGATTGTTATCTGAGTTAGACGATCGACCAAACAGATAGGACACATTGCCTGCAACAAACACATCACGGCTAATGTTGTAAATGGCCATGGCACTGACCTGATGCTCTGTGTCAAAGCGATCGACTTGGGTGTAGTCCTTGAAGCTGAGGCGATAGTCCAAGGCTCCTTGTAGCTGAGGGGTAATGTCATAACGGAGTCTAGCCCCCAAGGTATGGTTCAGCCGACTTTGATCATCCGGATCAGCAAAACTGGCTCGCAGTTCATAGGACGTATCTAGCCGCAATTTTTTCCCAAGTTGACTTTGGTTGCCTAGGATGAATTGTAGGGAATTATCCCGCAGCAGTCGATCGCCACCGTCCGATCGATACAAGTTTTCCTGCACCCAGCCCAATTGCCCGTAGGTACCCGGCGCTAGGCGTTGCTGGATTGCGACATTCAAGTTAACGCTGTTGTAATTAGAATCCCCTCGATTCGCAAACCGGACTAAGTTCCCCCCCGCCAAGGCAATCAAACGGGTGGAATCACCTAACTTCGGCGTTGCCAGCAGCATTGCGCCATTGACAAACACCGTATCGCTGGGGGCAAAGTCCCGCAGTGACGTGATGTTAGAACTGGTAAAAGCCGACGATCGCAGTAACAGTTGCACTGTGGGTTGCTTACGGAGAAGCGCAGCCGGTTTTGTGGGTTTTATGGGTTGTAGGGGCTGAATTTCCCCCAGTTCCGATCGCACATCTGATTCATTCAACGGTTGTAAATCCTCTTCCTCTGGGCGAGTGGGATTTGTTGGATCGGTTGCTTGAGCGATCACATCCGACGTTTCAGGATGCAACGTTTTAAGCTGTAACGTTTTAAGCTGCAACGTTTTAAGCTGTAATGTTTCAGGCTGCAATGTTTTAGGCTGCAATGTTTTAGGCTGCAACGTTTCAGAAGATATTTGCTGAGGTAGGGTGGAAATCCCCATAGGCGGCTGAAGCTCAAACGGTTCCAGTTTGATGGGTTGATTGTTAGGGGGCACGATCGAGGTTTGGGGAGCGATCGATTCCGGTTTGACTGGTTGAATGTCGGGCTGTGCAATCGATCGGGCAAGGACGATCGATTTTGCAGAATGGGCGATCGTGACTTCAGGTTGTGGGGCATGAACCGTAGAGGGCACAGGCGGTATGGGATCTAGTTCCTGAGCATCTGCTTCAGTCGGCATTAAAGCAACCGCTAAGCCATTCAGAACCCAAACGCTGAGCAAAGAGGAAAACAAAGTAGAACGGCGCATAGTTCAGAGCCATCTAAAGAGGGGGCAAGGCAAAAAGAGTGTTGAGAATTCAGAATCCTAATGATTGAGAGGTCAAGATTAGAACGCAAAAATCGGGACTGATGAACCTAGAATGGCACAGCAGAGACTGTACGATGACCTAACGAATCGGCGTTTGATTATTGTTATTGTTCGTTGGTTGGGGTTGCACCAGAATCACGGTTCCGTTAGTTGCAGAATTGTTGGTGGTGGGCGGGGTAGTGGGCGGTATTGTGGGCGGTGTTGTGGGCGGTGTTGTGGGCGGCGGCACATCGATCGGGGGCGGTTGATCAATGACCGGAGGCTGAGGACGGGGTGGTGGATCGGTCGTTACATCCCGGTTGTTTTGATACGTTGCAAGGGGATCATCGGTCGTTGTCGTAATACAATTGGTGGCCAGAGTACTCGAACTCCCCCGTGCGTTTAACGTACACAAGCCTTCAATTTGCGACTTCGCCACGGCTTCCTGCCGCCGCAGTACGGCCAAGGTGGAGGGGCGAATGAGGTTAAACGTCTTCTGGATTTCCAAGGCTTCCGCCGCGATCGCGCTGTTGTGACGATCGCCATCACCTAAGCCCAAGGCCAAATCCGTTGAGCCATACAGCAGCTTGAGATTAATTGTCGTAATGGGGCTGAAAGTGCCGTTGTTAATCATCAGCATTTCGCCCCCCTTGAGAATGATCGTTTCGCCCTTAATATTGGTAATTTTCAGATCAATATCGGCCAAAGCCAGGATTTGAACTTTAGGGTTCTCCGGGTTGGAGCCATCCACCACCATCAGCATCGCCATTTGCAGTTGATCAGGCGAAACGGCTCCCCCATCACTGGGTGGTAAAGTTGCCACCGTGCCACCAGGAAATTCCACCTGGGTGGCTGCTGCGATCGATTGTGAAGGGCTGAGAATGAGCGCGGTGCCATGGCGGAGATAAAAACTGCGCATTCCCGGCGTAAACCGAAAAATTGAATTTGATCCAATGCGGGCTAAGGATCCTTCGTTAAACAGCACTTCCGATCGGGATTGGCTGCCAGTCTTGACGGCATCACGGGGAACCAGCACATCCCGAAGTGCAGCCTTACGGGCAGGACGATTGTTGGGCAGCACCTGCACAGTATTGACGACTTTGTAAACTTCGCCCCGCCGCAACAAGTCAGACTGGGCCAACGCTGGCACGAGTCCCGGAACTACCGCCCCCACCAGGCAGATTGCAACGAATGGCAGTTTCATAAATTGCATATCCATTACCCGCATTTTCAGAAGAACGAAACGTGGATGACTGAACGACCCAGGCCCCAGGCCCACGATCGAGATGCCTAACATAATAGTGACGTAATTCGCTGAAATATTCGGCGTAATGCCGCTTTATTTCCCATTAGTGCCAGTCCAATGTCCTTATGCAAATTTTCAACTAGAAATTTTCCAGCTTACGTTTTTCACTCACCCTAGAAATTTGAGATCAAAAGGCTAGCAAGGTGCCGTCTCGCGTGCGCGGTCACTGGGTCAAGGTCACTCTGGGTCAAGGCTAATAATTTTGATGTAGAGAGTTGTCAACGCTGTAGCAGCGATTGCTAATCTCAGTAGATCTACGATGCTTTTACGATTCGCGATGGCCGATCGCCCATCCGGACGATCGTGGCGATTGGCCCTAGTTTTTGACCCTGTTCTCCATCCCCTTTGCTATGGCTAAGTTTTATCCCGAATTGACCGAAGAACTCCAAGATTTTATTCGGCAACAGCATATTTTTTTCACTGCAACGGCTCCGCTGCAAGGCCGGATTAATCTTTCACCCAAGGGAATTGATACCTTTCGGATTCTCGACACCCAGACAGTGGCCTACCTGGATGTGACGGGCAGCGGCAACGAAACCAGCGCCCACCTGATCGAAAACGGGCGGATGACGATTATGTTTTGCAGCTTTACGGACAAACCTTGGATTTTGCGGATGTATGGCACGGGGCAGGTGGTGCGACCTCGGGATGCCCATTGGCCCAGGCTGGCTGAGCAGTTTCCTACCGTTCCTGGAACCCGACAGATTATTCAACTGGCGATCGACTCTGTGCAGACCTCCTGCGGCATGGGCGTCCCGTTATATGAGTACGAGGGAGAGCGGCAGTCGTTAATTCACTGGGCTGAGAAAAAAGGTGAGGCTGGGTTAAAAGAATATTGGACAGAGAAAAATCAACAGACGATCGATGGCCTGCCGACCTATTTGCTGGATGAATAATATTCTATCAAGAAGATTTTTTAGGGTGTGTGGGCCGTCAAAATCGGACTTCAATGGGGGTAACCCTGATTGGAGAGGGGGAAAACCCTGGTGGATGGGCGGGATTCATCACAGTTTGTGAACTCCAAAACAGTTCTGGAACGGCTGTTTTTAGGATGTGAAGTGGGGAGGTCCGTAAATTCCCCGATCGGGTACTGCGGAAATTACGGAATCCTGCCTAGGATTGTTGTAGTTGGGGTTGCTGGAATACACCAGACAGATTTCGCAGGCTGGGTTCTTGGACAATCGTTACCAAAATTTCAGCGAAATCTGCATAATTCTAAGTCCGCAAACCTAAATCTAATCTAAGCAAACCTAATCTAAGTAAACCTAATCTAACCTAACTCTAAATTAACCGGAGGGTCACAGGTATGCCCCATCCTAAATCCCATCTCCAAAATGCAGACAATGTTGGCGGAGATGCGACCCAAGTGGGTCGGGATTATATTCAAACCACCCAAAAGTCTACTCAGTTCAATGTGGTGCTGCTGATGTTTGAAATCCTCGCATTGGGCGGGCTAGCACTGGGGGTTTATATGGGAGTCTTCCCGAAATCTAACAATAACCCAACTACACCTGCCAACCCAGCGCCCAGCGCGATCGAGCAGGGGAAATAGCCTAATCTACCATCTCTTCTATCGTAAAAATTGGTCGATCGTTGAGTGGAGTTGACTGTAATTCGCCCAGCGCGGGCAGCGACGAAGGCACGATCGAACCCTATCTCTCAACTCTAAGCTCTAAACTTTATCTACCTAAAACTTTAATTTGCTCTATTTCTTGACTGGCTACAAGCTTAGACGGTCAGGAAATTCAACCAAACATTAGATCATGCAAGGACAATGAGTGGTAGAGGTATTTTTCTCAAGTGCCTCTACCCACTTCTTAATGAATCTCATCCCAATGAATCTAATCCAAGACTCTAGCTTAATTTAATCAATTAATCTAATGGGAGATTGTCATGACTGACAACCATTCTCCAAACACTAACCCCAACCAGGCTGATAACCTATCTGATAACCTATCTAAAACCGAGCAATCTGGTTCCGCAGGGCACGATCTGATCCAAGTTGGACGAGACTATATTCAATACCTAAACTATCACGTGGAACAAGGCCACTTGGGTACTTTATTAGCAAACTTTGCAGTCATAGGGGTGATGGCCTATGGATTGCTCAATGGATTGCTAGGTGGTGCAGCAATGGCAACCCAAGTCTTTAATAAGTCATCCAGTAATCCTTTAACAATGCGGGAAGTGACCTGCGATCGCATCACTGCGGAATTCACTGCACTGAGCAACAAGCTAACCCAGCTTGAAACCACAATTCAGGCAAACCCTAGCGCGAAAGGGGAAAAGGGCGATCCAGGCCCCGAAGGGCCAAAGGGTGAGCAGGGTAAACCGGGACGCAAGGGCGATAAAGGCGATCCCGGTGTTGCGGGGCCGAAGGGTGAGCAGGGAGATCCCGGTATCCCAGGGCCAAAGGGGGATCAAGGCGATCCAGGATCCCAAGGGCCTCCAGGGCCAAAGGGCGATAAAGGCGATCCCGGACGAGATGCTCCTCAAGGTGTAAAAATCGTCCAACCTCCGGGCTAACCCCCTCGTGCGATTCCTTGGCAGCTTACAGATTTGAACGATTTCCACGCTAGAACGCAGTCCCTGGAAAGGGTGATCAGGACGATCGCAGGATCAACGATCGTGGCGGGTACGATCGCGGCGATACCAAGCTTTTAGGCGCTCCGGCGGAATGCCTAGATAAAATCCCAGAATCATGACTTGATTCCACAGCGTTGTTTTAAAAATACCGAGGGTTGCCCAGCGGCGACCTGAGGTCAGCACAGAGGCGGGGACGATCGCAAGTCGTCCCCGCTTTCTTAATTGCCGCACGAACACAAAATCTTCCATAATGGGCAACTCGGGAAAGCCTCCCAGATTGCGGAAAAGCTCAGCCCGGAGAAACAGCGCTTGATCGCCGTAGGGCAGTTGAAAGACGGACGATCGCCATTTCACCCCCCATTCCACCCAGCGCAGTCCCCACTGTGGGCCATCAATTTTTAATTCAAAGGCTCCGGCAATTACGGATTTGCGATCGAGGCTTTCTTTGATGAGACGATCGAACTGTTGGGGTAACTGAGTATCGCCATGGAGAAATAGTAAAATCTCTCCCGTGGCTTGAGCGGCTCCAGTATTCATCTGGTTTGCTCGCCCTGGATGGGAGTGAATCACCTTGCAACCTGCTGCCTGGGCGATTTCCACCGTGCGATCGGTACTGCCCCCATCCACAACCATGACTTCAAGATCGCCAGTCGCTGCCGCATGCAGTGTAACTAACGTTTGGCCCAAACCAGCGGCCTCATTAAGCGTTGGAATAATGACAGAGATCCGCTCAGAAGTTTGCTGCAACACTTGCTCAGAAATCCCCATGGCAAATTGCCCTAACTTCCCAATCAATTCAGCAAGATCCGATCGACAAATTTCGCCAAAAAGTCATTGGAATCGGGCGTTTCCACGGCACTATCCAGCACCCGTTGCAGGTGATCATCATTTTCCGTATAGGCTTGCTTGTAGATCGTTAAGCGCTCCACCAACGTCGCCCGATCGACTTCGGGATGGAATTGAAAAGCCCAAAATGGCTTGCCCATGACCCGAAAGGCATGGCAACAGGCGGAGGTATAGGCCAAGGACTGACACCCGTCGGGAGCCACGATCGCCCGTTCCCGATGCACTGCTACTGCCATAAAGGGATTGGGAGCATCCTGAAACAGTGGATCCTGGGGAGCCGTATCCGTTAACTGGATCGGAATTGTACCCATCTCGAAATCCCGATCGTCCCGAATAATTGTCCCGCCCAGAGCCACCGTTGCGAGCTGAAACCCAAAACAGGAAGCAAAAACGGGCATATCTGTTTCTAAACAGCGCAGTAGTAACCGCTGACTCGGCTCCAAAAATGGATAGGTTTCCGGCTCCAGCACACTGGCCTCACTCGCCCCACCCACAAATAGCCCATCGTAGCCGTCGGCAGCACTGGCGGGAAAATCGGGCGTATCAAAGACATTCAAAATCTCAATCTGGCTCGGTTCTAGCCCGGTATACCTAGCAAAACTGGCCAGTTCCTCCGCCCGCACCCTTGGCTTATCGCGAATTTGTAATAACAAAAGACGAAGCTGTTGACGTTGCTGCTGACGTTCCATGGGTGCCATCCAAGACTAACTTTCCATTTTAGAAGTCTTGGGTTCCTTTGCAGGATTGAGGACGTTTCAGAAGCAACCCTCTGCCCAGAATCCTTATGGCAAACCGCGATCGCAGTAAAAACAAAGATTGCAGTAAAAACAGGGCATTCGATCGCTCAAATACCCTGTCCATTACCTAATGATCAAAACGCGATTTATTTACAAGCTTCCATGTTCTTGAAGGGCGATCCTGTAAAGCCCTCAGAGACCCATCCTTCCAGGGGCTTCACGATCTTCACCCAAGTCCGTCCATCGCTCGCCTCTTTCATTTCTGCCGGATTTGCTAGGGTGACTTTTTCATTCATCGCGACACCCCCCACCACGTCGGCTGACATGGGTTCCTTACGCACAATGAGACCTAGCTTTTGGGTCACGACCCGGCAGGAACCTCCCGCAGGGGGCGTTACCGGGGGCTTACCGGGGCACATTTTGAGGTTGGCGGTTTGGACAAATCCTTTGGTCGGGGCGCTGACGGCAATGAGGCCATCCTGCGCGGCATCTTCCGCCAAAGTGACTTTAGTATCAGCCTTTAAAATAACGAGAGCTGTGCTGGTTGAAGAGCGCTCTTTAAAAACAGCGGTTTGTTGTTTGATGGCTCGGCATTGTCCTGAAATCCCTTGAGCCTGGGCAGAGGGGGCAAAACTAGACGCGACCGTCACCGCCACGATCGCCATTGCGGACTGGCCCCAGCGCAATAAATGATTCATTGACATTTTATGAAGTTCCTCAAACAAATAAGCAAGGGGGGTAAATGCTTGGATTATGGCATGGGATCAGAGGAAAACCGGAGATTCCTAAAGGGATTCTTAACGACTCTGCTTCATATCTTGAGATATTCTAAAAAGACTCCATAATAGTTATGGATTGAGAGACAAGCCTGTTCACTGACAAGTTGCTAATTCATGACACGGGTTCATTAAGCTGAAGAAAATTTGGTTGATGAATTGACTGTGTGGCTTGCATGGATACCCTAATGGGGTGAGGCTTGAACCCGTTTCCCCATCGCTTCCCAATCGCTTTCCTGAACTCTTTCTCTGAATAATCTATGACAGGCTTACCCAATTACCGACCACGCCAACTGTCCCTCGGCCCTCTCGAGCAGGAAATCCTCAATCTTGTTTGGGATTTAGGAACGGCTACTGTCAAAGATGTTCACCAACGCATTTTGAAGGATCCCGATCGTGAACTGGCCTACACCTCTGTCACCACCGTGCTGAAACGACTGACGGGTAAAGGTTGGCTGGCTTGCAAAAAAGATAATAAAATTCACACCTGGTCAGCGCTAATTTCTCGGGAGCAGGCTCGATCGCTCCAAGCCTACGAGCAACTCAATCGCTTCCTGTCCGTGGGCAATGTGGATATGGTGGCTGCCTTTGCCGATGAATTGGATCAAACCAGCTTGGAAAAACTAGATGCGATCGCCCAGCGGTTGCGGGAAATTCGGCAACAACGGGAGGGGCAGTAATGCATGAACTGTTGTTGGGGGCGACGCTCACCAGTGCCCTGTTGATCCGCCTTTGCTGGCAACCCACAGAACAGTTAAGCGACTACCGTTGGCATCGTTCCCTGGTGGCTTTTTTGCTGCCGCCTTTACTCCTGCTCAGTAGTGCGATCGCCATTCTCTGTATGGGGCCATTTGGATCCATGATGCACCACCAGGAAAACTGGGTCAGCTATGCGATCGCGGCGGGATTTGGGCTGGCGGCGATCGCGGTCATGGTTTATCTGCTGATCCAAGCGCAACATACCCTGCACAATCTTCGCCAAAATACCCCCACCCAGGTGCTCGATCGGCCCGCTTGGCTCTTGGAAACTTCCCTGCCATTCATTGCCCAAATTGGCTTTTGGAATCCTGAATTGGTGGTCAGTCAGGGCATTTTAGCCACACTAGACACAGAGCATTTGGACGCGGTGCTGACCCACGAACAAGCCCATCACCACTACCGCGATACCTTCTGGTTCTTTTGGCTCGGTTGGTTACGGCGACTAACGATTTGGTTGCCCAAGACCCAGGAGCTTTGGTTAGAACTGCTGACGCTGCGGGAATTGCGGGCGGATGCTTGGGCGGCCCAACAGGTGGATCCCTTACTGCTGGCGGAATCTTTGGTGACCCTCGTGCGGGCACCCATGGAGCAGCCAGAGTTTGGTGCTGCGTTGAATAGCGAAATTTGCCACGATCGCCTAGGTGAACGGATTGAGGCGCTGTTTAGTCCATCGGTGGATTTGCTGGGTTGGGATTGGCGATCGCTGGGTTGGACGATCGTTTGTCTGATGCCACTCTTACTGATTCCCTTTCATCACTAACCTTCTTCCATTGGTCTTGTCTTTTTGTCTTCCAACGTGCTGATTTTGCATCCTCAAAACGCCTATCAGTTTTATCGAACCTTTATTCTCCAATCTAATCAGAAAAAGGCCAAAATCTATAAAACCTATGGCTTTACGATGCAAGGTAGCGTCAGTTCTAAGGATTGGGAAGTGTTTGCAGCGATTCTCTTAAACGATCGGGCGAACTCTACAGGCGGTGCAGATTTGCTGCATTATGAAGTGAAGTCTGCGGTCATTGGGGGCAATTTTGAATATCAATACCACCGCCACCAAGGGCTCACGAAACTGGCCAATGATCAAGCCGTCGATCACATTTTTGTAGCGCGCAATGAAGCCTATACCCAAATTGAGGTCTGGCTAGTGCCTCGGGTCAAACTGCAAAGTACCTTCGATCGCTGGCTACCAGAACTGCAACAAAACTACCAAACCGCTGATAGACAACGTTTTCGCCGTTCAGTCACCCATAGCTTTGTCAAAAACCAGGGCATTCTTCTACTCAACATCACGGAAGGCAAACTGGCGTATGCACCGACATCGATCGAACCAATGGATTCAGAATATTCCCAGCAATCCACGTAATGACGGGGACACAGACCGCATCACCAAATCCAGTCAAGGCTCGATTGCCGTGGAAGGGTAACGGATAACTGTCCGGGACTCCTTGTAACCTGGCATATTCCCGCACCGTCATCAAGCGCATTTTAATCACCCCTTGTCCCGCTCGCACCAGCATTTGCCGACTGCTACCGCCGCGAATTGTGCGTAAACAGCCCGCCAGCCCGTCTTTACGCAATTCCGCCCGCTGATGGCCCTTGCGCACTCGCCGATACATGGTGCAATAGGAATGTTCCGGCAAATCCTGTACCTGTCGGAGATAGTCTAAATTCAGAGGCGACATCATTTTCAAATGGCGTTGGACTTCTGTCGGGTTCCACCAGCGATCGTCGCCATCGGCTAAGGGTTCCACCACCGGATTTAACCCCGTCATCACCCTTTCCGGTAGGGCAGGCACCTCCAGAAAATTCCACCGGAGATCTCGGTTGGTCAGGATCGCACGATCGAGGGCCAGGGTTCGCAAGGAGGACGATCGCTGGGTAAAACTCGCTAGATTTGAATTACCTGGAAATCCCTGTTCCCCCATATACATACCAATCACAAAAACCCGAGGCCGACTCTGGGGTAAAAAATGGGCCGCATCGATCGCATAGACATCACAGACATAACCTAACTGATTCAACTCCTGAATCGTTGCCCGAAAATCCTTGCCTCCATTGGAAATTAGCCAACCCATTACATTTTCTAGCATCACCAAGGGCGGCCTCTGGGCTTGATGACGCAAAATCCGCGTAAATCCCCAAAAGGCTCTAGAATACTGCCCTCGCAGCCCCTTAAGTTTACCAGCGATCGACAAATCGCTACAGGGAAAGGAGGCCGTTGCAAGGACTGTACTAGGAATTTCTGAATGGCAGACTGAAAAAATATCCTGCACTCGGTAATGATGGCTAGCTTCCCCAAAAAAAGCCGAGTACATTTCAAACTTATCCGGAGCCCAATCATTGGCAAACACCACTTTCCAGCCTGCTTGCTCTAGGCCCAAACGCACCAAACCAATGCCTGCAAAATATTCTGCACAGGTGAGAGGATAGGTCGCAATGGCAGCCTCTTTTCCATAGATTTGCGTTGTCCGTTGCATGACTGGAAAATTCATACTGCCCACACCCTACTGCTCACAATACTGCTCAACTCAACCTGCGATCGAACACCTGCAAAAGTTACATAATCCTCCTAGACTGCACAACAAGACCGCACGATACATTAAAAAATGCATGCTCGATTTCATGCTCTATGTCACAACGGACTGACTGCATAAAGTGGGCAATGTATCGCCTGCGCAATCTAGACGTAATCTATAATTTGCGCAATGCATAACCTGTCGAACAGAGATTACCCCGGTCACTATTGACAATGTAGAGTGAAATCCTCCAAAGGTTCCAAGTGCTTGGTAACTAGCTTTTTAGGCTACATCCTATTTGGTCGCCGGAGTAATAACTGTTTAATTGAGTTTAATTGGGTCAGATTCGCTGGGTCAGATTTTTGTAGTCAGATTCGTTTAGTCAGACTATAAAAATAACCCGCTGGACTGCCCCCAGGGAAAACCGCATACAGAGACGCTGATCCTCCCCCGATTCCGCTACAGATTGTCTCACATTTGCAGTAGATTTTGCAGTAATTTTTTTTGCAGCGATCGACCAACCTCAATCCTTGGAACAGCGGTTTCTGGATTGTCCCTAGATGACAAAGGGCAAAACTGCGCTGAATTCCGGCCCACGATCGTCGGATTGACCTAAGAATCCAAAATCTCTGCCTGGATCCCCAGAGAAATCGCGTAGACTGGATCTTATCGAAATGGCCTGCCCCTCGCTACGTGAGTTTCTTCTGCGTTGCAGCACCTACAGCGTTGCATGACTGGGGGAATCGACGTGCTAGGTTTAGAGGCCAGTCCGTGAGGAGAACCAGACAAAATCCCTATGGCTATTCAACTGCAACAAGCGATCGCGGTCGGATCGTATCTCGTCAAACAACGACTGTCAGGACGGAAGCGGTTTCCACTCGTGCTGATGCTAGAGCCGCTCTTTCGGTGCAATCTTGCCTGCGCTGGGTGTGGAAAAATTCAACACCCGACCCACATTTTGAAGCAAAATCTTTCTCCAGAGGAATGTTTTGCAGCGGTGGACGAATGCGGTGCCCCAGTGGTTTCCATTCCCGGTGGCGAACCCTTGCTCCATCCTCAAATTGATGAAATTGTCCGGGGGTTAGTGGCTCGGAAGAAATTTGTCTATCTCTGCACCAACGGCATTCTGTTGGAAAAAAGTCTAGACAAATTTACCCCATCTCCCTACCTGACCTTCAGCGTGCACCTCGATGGTCTGCGGGAACTCCATGATAAATGTGTCGATCGCAAGGGTGTCTTTGACACAGCGGTTGCTGCCATTAAAGCCGCCAAGCGCAAGGGGTTCCGCGTCACCACCAACACCACCGTGTTTGAAGGCACCAATCCCCAGGAAATGCATGCCTTTTTTGACTTTCTCAGCGATCTCAATCTTGATGGCATGATGATTTCTCCGGGCTACAGTTATGAGTGGGCACCGGATCAAGACCACTTCCTCAAGCGGGAACAAACTAAGGCCCTTTTCCGGGAAATTCTTGCCCCTTACAAAGCAGGCAAAAAGCCGAGATGGAGCTTTAACCTAAGTCCGTTATTCCTCGATTTCCTCACCGGGGAAAAGGACTACGCTTGTACCCCTTGGGGAAGTCCTAGCTATAGCGTTTTAGGCTGGCAAAAACCCTGTTACCTGCTCAATGAAGGTCATGTCAAAACCTTTAAGGAATTGATTGAGACAACGGATTGGGATCAGTACGGGAATAAGAGCAACAATCCAAAATGCCAAGATTGTATGGTGCATTGTGGCTTTGAGCCGACTGCGGCGCTAGATGCAATGCAACCGTCCAATATGGGTAAATCGATCGGGGCTTTGTTCGGCGCATAGTTGCTAATACCCAATCAATTTGTGATTGCAACCCATAACGATCCCCCTAAATTTCCCTTATTAACGGGACTTTGAGAGCATTTGGCTCAATTCCTGACTAATGAGGGCTGGGGGGGATCGGATCTGTCGCAGTGATAAATCATTTGGTATGAGGTCGAGCAGTTGCTAGGGTCGAGTCAGTGCTCTGCATCGGAATGCCGTAAACCTCTCAAGGAACGATCGAGTCCCACCGTTCATTTAAGTAACTGACTCAATAGGCAGTGGGGCTCGATCGTTTAAGCCAATGTTATTGGGAAATTTTTTGCCGGGAAAATTGACACGCCTGATTATTTGTTGGTGCAATGGGTAAACAACGATGAAATTAGGATTAAATGCGTTGATTTTAGTGGGATTGACTGTTTTCGCAGGATGTCGCGATCGCTCAACTCCAGTGACGATCGTAAATCGTTCCTCCGCTGAAATAACAAACGTTACAGCAAAGGGACCGGGATTTACTCAACCCGTGGGAACCATTCCACCGGGACAGACTCGCCAAATTTCAGTACAACCTTCTGGAGAAGCCAGTTTGCAATTGGAATTTGATGCCCAAGGCAAGCGCCATACGTCTCGTCCCGACGGCTATTTTGAGGGGGGTGGCAATTACAGAGTCAATGCAACAGTGGCTCCGGATTTTTCGGTCAAAGTAGAGACGCAAATTCAGTAACATCGTTCAACAACATCGTTCAACAACATCGTTCAACTCGCATCATGCGGCTCGCACCGTTTAGCCAGTCTAAACAAGAGATGGCAAAACCGATCCAAGGGACGACACCGCTCTATAATTGAATTCACCCATCATGCTGATTATTGTTAGTCCCTGACGTTGCTTTGTGAATGACTTCCCCTCCCAACCCAGTATCCCTGACCAGCGTTGGAACCTCTATCCCGCGCGATCGGATCAGGCGGTTAACTTGGCCCAAGCAGTGGGAATTTCGCCCGTCATCGCCCAAGTATTACTGAATCGGGGTATTGAAACGATCGACCAAGCGGAAGTTTTTTTGGATCCCGATCGAGAGGGATTACCTTCACCATTGGCAGATTTTCCGGACTTGCCCCTCAGTTTGGAACTGTTGATCCAAGCAATTAACCAAGGACAGCGCATTGCCATTTGTGGGGACTATGATGCAGATGGGATGACCAGTACGGCGTTGTTGCTGCGATCGCTACGCTCCCTCGGGGCCGTGGTAGACTATGCGATTCCCAGTCGTATGAGTGAAGGGTATGGTATTAACCAACGAATTATTGAAGAGTTTTACCATGAAGGGGTTAGTGTTGTCCTAACGGTTGACAATGGCATTTCGGCCTACGATCCGATCGTCCTAGCACGGGAGTTAGGTCTTACGGTGATCATTACCGATCACCATGATGTCCCAGAAAAAATTCCACCTGCCAATGCAATTCTCAATCCAAAGTTAATTGATCCCGATTCCCCTTACCATACGATGGCAGGCGTGGGCGTTGCCTATATTTTAGCCTTAGAGTTAGCTAACAGCCTAGGCCGAGGCCAAGATCTGCGGGAGATGCTGCTGGAGCTATTTACCCTAGGCACGATCGCAGATTTAGCCCCCTTAACAGGTGTGAATCGGCGTTGGGTAAGGCGGGGACTGCATTTGCTACCCTATTCGCAGATTCCAGGCATTCAAGCGCTGATGCAAGTCTCTGGGGTCATGGGGGATAAGAACTTGAAACCAGATGCGATCGGATTTCGCTTGGGGCCACGGATTAACGCGATCGGGCGCATTGGCGATCCGGTGACGGTGATTGAGTTGCTTACAACCGATGATGAAGGGGTGGCGCTGGAACGAGCCATGCAGTGTGAGCAAGTGAATAAGCAACGACAACAGCTTTGTGAACAAATTGAATACGAAGCTGTTGAAGCCTACGAAACTGGTGGGATTAATGCAAAAGACGATCGGGTATTACTCCTGGTACAACCCGAATGGCACCATGGTGTGATTGGAATTGTGGCATCCCGGTTGGTAGAGCGGTATGGGGTTCCAGTATTTATTGGAACATACGAAGATAATGATCCGACAGTGATTCGTGGATCGGCACGGGGCATTCCAGAATTTAATGTATTTGAGGCGTTGGAGTTTTGCAAAGAGCTCACGATCAAACACGGTGGACACCGGGCCGCAGGAGGATTTTCCTTCAATGCAGATAACTTAGACAAAATGCGATCGTGCCTCAGCCTCTATGCCCATGGCTGTCTGCAGCCCCAACATTTGAAACCATTAATTACCGTAGATGCATTAGCCAATTTTCATGATATTGACTATGACTTGTATTTAGAAATGGATGCACTGCATCCCTGCGGCATGGCGAATCCTGAGCCAGTTTTTTGGACGCCGAATGTGCAGGTGTTAAATCAAAAATTAGTCGGGCGAGGACATATTAAATTATCGTTGACCCAGGAGGATTGGCAGTCCGATCGTCCTGCGAAACAGTTAGATGCGATCGCTTGGCGCTGGGGGAATTATCATCCATTGCCCTCGGAGATCGATATTGCCTATCGCTTAAAAACGAATGAGTGGCAGGGAGAGATTTCAATTCAGTTAGAGGTGATTGGGGCGCGGTTGCCGGAGGAGTCAAGTTTTGCGGGAGTCGAGTTTGTGCATCGCGATCGGGCCTATCGCTGTCAGATGGTCGATCGCCAGGGTAAGCCAGAGTTACGAATTCGCAACGGGAAGGGAGAGATTCTAACGATTCAGAAGGGAGAACGCATTGGCAGCTTGGGGAAGCGATACAAGACAACCCAAGCTGTGGATGTGACGCAAGAACCCTATTACAGTTTAGTCAAGATGGCAGTAGGCGCTTGGCAGGAACGGACTGAATCCTTGGAGCCTGCGGGGGAACCATTCCCCAACCCGGAGTCCAAGCGAAATTGAGTGATAGCGAAGTGCTGACCCTGGCCCTGCTAATGGACTATCTACCCGATAGTACCTTTATATTATAAAGGATGGAGGAAAATAGAGATAACGTGTTCTCAGCTTGACTTAAATTTGCCATGAAACCTTATTTAATCTCTCCGAGTTGTGGGTCGGATGACATTATAAAAATGGTACGACCCGTCGTGGTAAGCAAAATTACAAGTGTCGGGACTGTGGTCGTCAGTTTGTGGAAAACCCGCAATGGCAGCCAAAGGGCCAAGACACAAGTGCGATGATTGATCGGTTACTGCTGGAACGGATACCGTTAGCGGGCATTGCACGGGTCTTGCAACTGTCAGAAAGTTGGTTGCAGCAGTCTGTGAATCGACACTATGAGCAGGTGCCGCAAAGACTCTGGTAAAACCAGCTATATTGAGCGGTTGAATAACACCTTACGACAACGAATATCGCGCTTAGGGATTTGCAAAGAAATAATATCCCCTCTTCATTCCCCTACCCTCCTACCCTTTTACTCTCTTACCCCTACCCAATTGGGATTTTATTTATGCGCTGTTCCCTTAGTGCGGCAAAGTTTATCGTTTTCCAAGAAGTTAGAAAACCACATTGGAGCCATTTGGAATTTCATCCATAATTACAATCAGAAGATTCGCCAGAAATTGCAACGACAACAGATGATGCAATATTTTCCATCCTTTACATAAAGGCGTTACTGCCGAGGGTTTCCAAGGCTTCCAGGGCGGTTTGGATTTTGGCTTTGCTGCGGGTTGCGTTTTTGAATTGATTCGCGATCGCGTCGATACTCCATTCGCCGCCTTGGGTTCGTAATAAGTCCCGAATGGCAGCGAGTTGGTCTTTGAAGTTTTGTTGGGTGGTTAGATTAAGAGGAATACTTCTGATTTCTGTTATATCAACCTTATCATCCAGTCATTGATGACCGAACAGTCGTTTCTCGCACTAAGCGTTTTTTATCAACTGACTCTGCAGATAGTAATTTATTCTTAACAATAGATTCACCTGCAATTTTTTCTTCAAGAGTTTGTTGAATAAGAGCTTTGTAAGTTTTGTAGGGTTTTGTAATGACTAGCTCCACGCCACTTTCAAATACTTCGTCGGAAATTTTGCCAAAGTAAGTTGTCCCATCATAGCGATCTCGCAGTCGAAAGGTTTTCTGTTCACCATTAATAGCTATTAATTCAGCAATAATTTCAATATACTCTGGAGAATCAGTTTCGACTTCATCACAGACCTGGATTGCGTTCCATGCATCCTCTACAGAAAGCACTGCTATTCCGCCCTTATCAGTATTATAGGAACCCCATTCAATCCGTAATTGAGCATTAATGTCAGTGAGCGACAATAAGAATCGACGATAACGAGATGCAGCTCTTTGTTGCAGTTTTGACATTAATTCGCGTAATTTATTGTTATTTTTACTGCTGTTGAGTAAAAAAATAAATTTATCCATTACTTTTTCAGCCAGTGGCTCTTCAAATAGTTCTAATTGTTCAGTTGGTGGAGCAGCCAATCGAATACCAAACGACCCTTTAAAAGTACAAAGGACATCTAAAGCTGTTTGGTCAGTAATCTCTTCAGATATTTTACCAGCAGTTTTCACAATACCTCCTTCTACCTGACCGATAGCATCTAATGTATCTTGCAAGGTAGAGAGAAATTGACCCAGTTTCTTTGCAGGGGCTTCTGGCTGAGTCGATTTTTTGTCAAATCCTAGATGAACATTAAGAATTTCACGTTTTTGCTCTTTTGCAATACGAGTAGCACTATCTAGATCATTAAATAATTCAGCTTCAGAACGTTTTTCAATCGCAGCGAGTACTCTAATGAGATCATACATCCGGTTAGCGAAATCAGGAAGCTCTACATCAAGAGGTAACAAAACAGAATACTCTTTATGCTCATTCAAGCTTTTCAGTTGCCAAATTTGATGATGATTTTTGACGGTTTCAATTACTTGCCAACGATTATCTTGCAAGTAATTAGCAATCACTTGTGGTTCTAGACTATGGAATTTTTCAAGAGAGATGGCTGGGAAATTCATAGGTCTTTGTCCGCAATTCGTTGCATAATCTCTTGAAGGGATTCTGGAGTGAGAAGGTTTTCACGAGGGATATGAACAGTTATGTTGGATTGATTGTTCGTTTTTGGTTTCCCTTTAAGTGACATCCAGTAAGCAGATTTTTGTAGTTTAGTGTTATTTTCAGTGACCTCTACCCAGGATGATAATTCTTTTGGTACGAGAACAATAATCAGAAGTTGGGGAATCCCTGGGTTTGGATGTATAAGCCGAGTATAGTTATTAACTGGCAATGGATAATGGATTTGCTTAGCCTTTATCAGATAGCTGTCAGTTGTACACTTGACCTGAGCGTCAAAACAGGGTGAGAGAACAGTTCCAATTTCACCAGGAGCCGTGACAGTAATGTCAATGCCTGCATTATCCGTTAATCGGGTAGGCGGTTGCATAGCATAGCCAGCAGCTGCGACGATTGTGCTGATGAAGGCATAGCTAAATTCCTCCTGCTGAGTTGTGCTATACGATTGTGTACCGGGACTAGATGAAGGCATTGAGACAGCAACAAATGAGAAGAAATGTCATGGTTGACAGATTAATCATTCTTCAATTGTCGCGCAAAGACTAGCTTCGAGATAGAACATGTTAAAAAATGTTACACTTCTGATACAAAATACCTAATCAATAGCTGTGCTACATCACGTCATCTGTAAGAAACAAGTCTGTAGTGTTCATCATTGAGATCGAGTCCGGTCTAGCACAGCGTTATTGTAGATCAACCCTCCCCGATCGCGCCTTATATAAACGATTGCCGCACTGATAACCCACACTGATAACCCACCTCTCTGGAACCGTCTAACCCAACCTCCTCCCCCTCAGTTGACAGCCTCCTAGCAACTTGTTATAACAAGTTAAACTTCGGAGTCACTTAAGATCGGGGGTACCTATGGCCAGTCCGCAAGAGCTTAACCATCCTAATCCAGACCCTGCCCCTCCCACGATCGCCCCCCCAGCGGAACCCGCAGAAACCGCAGCCAACCCCGAAGCCAACTTCGATCGATCGGCTCCCGCCGCCGCCACCTACCTCTCCCCCCGACAAATCTTCACCCCCGACGGCTTAGAACAACTCAACCAACGCTCTGACCTCAAAGGTACCCTCCAACTGCTCTATCACCTCAGCATTCTGGTTACCAGTGGTTATCTCTGGCTCACCCACTTGCACCAACCCTGGATCGGCCTCCCCGCCCTAGTCATCTACGGCTTCAGCATCGCCGCCATGTTCGCCCCGCTCCACGAATGCGTTCATCGGACTGCCTTCGTCAGCAATCGCACCAACGACATTGTTGCATGGCTCGCAGGATTGCTTTCCCTGTACAACAGTACCTTCTATCGCCGCTATCACAAATGGCACCACCGCTATACCCGCATCCCTAACAAAGACCCCGAACTCACCGACCCCACCCCCAACACCCTGGGCGAATATCTTTGGCAAATGAGCGGCATCCCTTGGTGGATTGGCAAAGCCCAAGGGCACCTACGTTGCGCGATCGGACAAATGGACGACCTCCCCTACATCCCCGCCACCGCCCGCGCCGAAATCCAACGATCGGTTCAACTGCAACTTGCCTGCTATGGCCTCGCGATCGCACTGTCCATTTATTTCCAATCCCCCTGGTTTATTCTCGGTTGGCTCTTACCCCTCGCGATCGGGCAACCCATTCTGCGCCTCATCCTCCTCTCAGAACACACTGGCTGCACCCTCGACGCTAACCCCTTCGCCAACACCCGCACCACCCTCACCTGGGCACCCCTGCGTTGGTTAATGTGGAACATGCCCTTCCACGCCGAACACCACTTCTGCCCCTCCCTACCCTTCCACGCCCTCAGCAAAGCCCACGAGCAGCTACGATCGCACCTACAGCACGTTGATTCAGGCTACACCACCGTTAACCGGAACATCATTCAAAATCTGGGCCACCTGCCCCAATAGCCCAACCTAGCCCCCGTGCGATCGGGATTCTTCCCCCTACCCCATGACAGAACTGCTGAAGCTAACAGATTTTCCATTGCAATGTGGCGTAGTTTTGCCGGAAGTTTGCCTAGCCTACCAAATCTATGGCGAATTCAATTCCCGCAGCCATCCCACCAACGTCATTCTCTATCCCACATCCTACGGAGCCCAGCATCCTGACTTAGATTGGTTAATCGCCCCCGACAGCATTCTCAATTCCGACCAGTACTGCATTGTCATGGTCAACATGCTAGGTAATGGTATTTCTACCTCACCTAGCAATTCCGAACACTGCGGTTTAGCAGAACAAAACTGTTGGTTTACCCATTGGGATAACCTCCGTCTTCAGGCCCACTTAGTATTTAATCACCTGGAAATCCCGCAGCTTGCCCTGGTCTACGGCTGGTCAATGGGCGCACAGCAGGCTTACCACTGGGCCGCTTGCTATCCCGATCGAGTCGAACGGATTGCCGCCCTCTGTGGTACCGCCCGCACCACAGAACACAACCAGATTTTTCTGCAAAGTTTGCGCCATGCCCTCACCAGTGACCCCACCTGGACAGGCAGCAGCTTTGACGGCGTACCCGATCGAGGCTTGCAAACCTTCGCCCGCATTTATGCCAGTTGGGCTGCCTCCCAAGCCTTTTACCGCGATCGACTCTACCTGCCCCTTGGCTACTCATCCTTAGAAGATTACCTGCTGCGGGGCTGGGAAGCGGGCTACCGAAAACGCGATCCGCGCAACCTAATTGCAATGATTGATACATGGCTGCGTTGCGATGTCAGCGATAATCCCCTATATCACGGAGATTACCTGGCGGCCCTCGCAGCCATTCAAGCTAAAACCCTCGTGATGCCTGGAACCACCGACCTCTACTTCACCCCGGAGGACTGTCACGCAGAAGCCAACTTAATCCCCAACGCGCAATATTTACCAATTCCCTCCCTCTGGGGTCACCGAGCAGGCAATCCCTACCAAAACCCCCAGGATGCAGCGTTCATTCGATCGGCCATTGCTGAATTATTAGCAGATTGATTTAGCATTAATTTGCCTGCATTGGCAAAAACGTAATCCATAGCGATTCATCATTCCTCCCAGAGCCACTGTTTATTTCTTTGTTTATCTCTTAGGATTCAACGCAACCATGGCATTGTCGGAATTGGCAAAAACCCAGGGCATTCGTTACTTTCTGATTTCCTTTACGGATCTATTCGGGGTGCAGCGATCGAAGCTAGTTCCTGCCGCCGCGATCGATCAAATTGCCGCTGAAGGAGCCGGATTTGCTGGATTTGCGGCCTGGTTAGACATGACGCCCGCCGATCCTGATATTTTGGCTATTCCCGACGCCGATCGGTTGATTCCATTACCCTGGCAGCGAGATGTCGCTTGGATGCCAGCGGACTTGTACTGGAGCACCGGAGCCGCAATCGCCCAAACCCCCCGCCTCACCCTCAAGCGCGTATTGGCCCAGGCCGATGCCCTAGGCTACAGCGTCAAAACCGGGGTGGAATGCGAATATTTTCTCCTGCAAGCCGACGGCGAACACCTCTCCGACCCCTACGATCGGGCCGCCAAACCCTGCTATGACCAACAGGCTCTGATGCGGCGCTATGACGTCATTGCGGAAATCTGCGACGCCATGCTGGAACTGGGCTGGGAGCCCTACCAAAATGACCACGAAGATGCCAACGGCCAGTTTGAAATGAACTGGAAATATGCCGATGCACTGGTCACTGCCGATCGCCATGCCTTCTTTAAATACATGGTCAAGTCGATCGCCCAAAAGCACGGCTATCGCGCCACCTTCATGCCCAAACCTTTCTCGGATTTGACGGGCAACGGCTGCCACACACACCTATCCGTTTGGGATCGGGCAGGTACCACCAACTTCTTTGACGACGCTCAGGGAGAACTGGGGCTGTCTCCCTTGGCCTATCAATTCATCGCGGGAGTACTGCATTCCGCCAGTGCCCTTTGTGCCCTTAGCAACCCCACCGTGAATTCCTACAAACGCCTCAATGCGGCCACACCCCACTCCGGTGCAACTTGGTCGCCCACAACCATTACCTACGGCGGCAACAACCGCACCCACATGATTCGCATTCCCGATCTCGGACGATTTGAATGCCGTCTGCCCGATGGAGCAGCCAATCCTTACCTCTTACCCGCTGCGTTGGTGGCTGCAGGCTTAGATGGCATCGCAGAAAAACGGGATCCCGGTGTTCGATCGAATACGAATAGCTACACAGATGCAGCCGCAGCAGAGATCAAACGATTACCCAACAATTTACTCGACGCCTTACGTGCCTTAGACGACAACAAAATCATGCGCGATCGCTTAAGCAATGAAGTTGTAGATGCCTACCTCAAACTCAAGCACCAGGAATGGTCAGAATATACCAATCATCTCAGTAGTTGGGAACTGAGACACACATTAGATTGTTGAGCCATCGCCTGGGGCACAGTATTGCAACAGTACAGTATTGCAACAGTATTTATAAACGTACCTGCGATCGACTTTGCGAGAATCCTTTGGCAGCGCCATAGCGGACTGTCCGAAACTCAAGATTGCCCCCATAGGGTTGATAGAGCGTATAGGTGGCTTGTCCGGGTACCCGTCCCACATTGCCCACGCCAACCACTCTCCGAGGACGTGATATCACGGTTTCCGGTACAATGAGCGCTGTAGATTGCAGTGTAGATAGCTCTGTAGGGTCATCCAAGCTGATAATTTCAGACACGACGCTCGCTTGTTGAATTTCATATTCAAACGCCAAGCCCGATCGACCACAAAACAAGAAATTAGCATCCATCCTGAGTAATCGATCGAGCATTAAGATTGAGTCTGTTTCTGGGGTTAGCTCATCACTCACACTGAGGCCACTCCCGTGAATTAATAAACAATCTAACTCAAAAAATCCAAAATCTAAGGACTTGACCCAATCCACCACCGATCGCGAATTTGCATCCCAGAGCTGTTTTACCACCGATATACCGTATCGATCGATCAGTTCTGTCGGTTCTGCCGATCGTCCAAGGCCATGCAAAATTAATAATTGCTCTTCCCACCACCCCTGACAGATCTGGGGTTCAGGTTCTCCCGATTGTGGATAGCAAAGCCTTTGCATGACTGCTGTGTTATCCGCGATCGGAGAAATCACATCCCCCAGAATATAGAGTACTTCAATGGGCGATCGTTGGCGTTTCAGATCAGCCAAAACCGCTTCATAGGCAGCCAGATTGCCTTCAATACCACTCAAAATCGCCCACATAATCACTCCTTAGAAATGTTCATCCGCATCCACCATTAATGAAACGCAGGCCGATGTTGAATCAGGCTCATGAATTCCTGCCGAGTTTTGGGATCCTCCGCAAAAACACCTTTCATCGCGCTGGTTGCCGTCCAGGAACCGGGCTTTTGTACACCACGCATGGCCATACACATGTGGGTAGCCTCAACTACCACAGCGACCCCCTGCGGTTTGAGCAAGCCCTGCAACGCATCAGCAATCTGCGCTGTCAACCGTTCTTGGACTTGCAAGCGTCGAGCATACATTTCACAAATGCGGGCAATTTTCGACAGCCCAATGACCTTGCCATTGGGAATGTATGCCACATGAACGCGCCCAATAATCGGCAAAATATGGTGTTCACAGGAGCTAAATAGGTCAATGTCTCGCACAAGCACCATTTCATTGGTATTTTCGTGAAAAACTGCCCCATTGAGCAATTCATCAAGGGATTGGTGATAGCCCTGAGTCAGGAATTGCAATGCTTTGACCACTCGTTTGGGCGTGTCGCGCAGTCCTTCCCGATCGGGATCTTCCCCCAACCCAATTAACAAAGTCCGCACTGCCTGCATCATTTCTGCGTCGGAAACGGGAGGGTGGGCTTGGGTCTTCAGGGCCGCGATCGTCGTATCTGCCGTGGGTTCAGCCAGACTACGTTCAATCGATAATTCAGGCATCGATATTTCAGACATAGGATAATTCATTGGGTTCTGCGATCGATTTAAGGTAAGGGATGGACTACCTGATTAAAAACCAGGTATATTTTCCACAGATTTGACGAATATTAGACTGTACGAATATTCGTGGCTGTAGAAACTCAGGAGATCACACCATTGAAGAGAGTGGGGAGATACTGATAACTTGACAGTCGGCCAGGGATTGTCGAATTTTTTCTGCATCTAAATCCCGACCAATTAAAACAATTTGGTTACAGCGTTTGCCTTTCCATGACTTCACATCCAAGCTACATCGTTTACCACTCAGTTGAAAGATGTGTCGCAACTGGCTTTCCAAAAACCACAAAATTCCTTTTCCTCGGAAAACGGTCGGGGGCAATTGATCTAAAAAGGCTTGAAACTTAGTCAGATTAAAGGGTCGATCGCTGGTATAGGAAACCGCTACAAAGCCATCATTCGCTAAATGATTGGAAGCGTGATGGGTCTGGTGATCGTGATGATGATCATGGTGATGATGGGAATCCAATTCATGCCCGTGGTTGTGTCTGTGTTCGTCCCCGTGTTCATGTCTATGGTCGTGGGCCGTGCGATCGTGGACTGTGTGATCAGAGGAACTGCCCTCTAGAATTGCTGCATAAACTGCGGGATTGTTATAGCCCACATCCAGAAGTAACGGTAACGGCACCGCCCCATGCTGGCAGCGGATAATCCGTGCTCCATCCTTGATCGTATTGATATAAGTTTCTAAGGTGTCTACTTGCTGCGGGGTGGCTAAATCTGTTTTGTTCAGAAGCACAATATCGCCGTAGAGAATTTGGTGAATGGCGGCCTCGCTGTCAAAGTGGTCTGGGGTAAACGTTTCTGCATCCACCAGCGTGAGGATGGAATCTAAACGCACCAAATCCCGCAATTCTGATCCGACAAACGTCATGACGATCGGCAGAGGATCGGCCACCCCCGTCGTTTCAATCACGAGGTAGTCCACCCGATCGTCCCGTTCCAACACCCGATAAATGGCATCCACTAAGCCATCGTTGATCGTGCAACAAATGCAACCGTTACTCAGTTGCACCATGTCTTCGTCGATCGAGACGAGGAGTTGGGTGTCAATATCAATATCACCAAACTCATTGACCAACACCGCCACTTTCAAATCATTGCGATTATTCAAAATGTGGTTGAGCAACGTTGTTTTGCCACTGCCTAAAAAGCCAGTAATCACCGTGACAGGCAATCCTCGCTTCGGCAAATCGACGATCGCGGCTGTGGCTGAATGACTGACCGAATGCTGCATAATCTTCCCTCCAAGGAATGTGTCGGGTAACACCAACAGGAATGCTGACAGGTTATTACTGATTTCTATAAACTTACGAATCCAACTGGGTGTTCAATCCCGTGAAGCTAATATCTTGTTAGTGCAACATATCCTATTCATTCAACATCTGAGCAACCGTTTTTGCAAAGTAGGTGAGAATCAAATCGGCCCCTGCCCGCTTCATACTGGTCAAGGTTTCTAGTACTACTTTAGACTCATCAATCCAACCCTGAGCCGCTGCTGCTTTAATCATGGCGTACTCTCCACTCACGTTGTAGGCCGCGATCGGTAAATGGGTCTGCTGTTTAATCTGACAAATCACATCTAAGTAAGCCAAAGCGGGTTTAACCATGAGGATATCGGCTCCCTCTGCAATGTCTAACTTAATTTCCTTGATCGCTTCCCGAAGGTTGGCTGCATCCATTTGATAGGTTTTTTTATCACCAAACTTGGGTGCAGAATTCAGGGCATCTCGAAAAGGGCCATAGTAGGCAGAGGCATATTTGGCAGAATACGCGAGGATACCCACGTGAACCCAACCCGCTTGATCCAAAGCTTGGCGAATCGCCTTGACTCGGCCATCCATCATATCCGAAGGGGCAACAAAATCAGCACCCGCCTCCGCTTGGGTCAACGCCTGCTTAACCAAAATTGCAACGGTTTCATCATTGAGAATTTTGCCATCTTGAACAATGCCATCGTGACCTTCGCTACTGTAAGGATCGAGAGCGACATCGGCAATGACAATCATCTCGGGAACTGCCTGTTTGATTGCCCGAATAGTACGGGGCACTAGCCCTTCGGGATTATAACTTTCGCTGCCTGCATTGTCCTTGTGGGCGTCGGGAATTAAGGGAAACAACGAGATCGCGCCAATTCCCAAATCGTAGGCTTCCTGCACTTCTTGCAGCAGCAAATCTAGGGTATAGCGGTAACATCCCGGCATCGACTCCACTTCGATCGTGCGATTGTCGCCCTCCATCACGAAGATGGGATAAATTAAATCTTCCACCTGTAGCGTGTGTTCCCGCACGAGACGGCGCAGGGTTTCCGTCCGACGTAATCGCCGAGGCCGATGGGTGAGATGGAGTTGAGTAGAGGGCGCTGCTTCAGATCCGGCTTCTGATAAGCCTACGGTTACTTCTGATGAAGACGAATGCGTTGCCGTCTCTGTCAACAATGAGGCAGATTCTAGGGGTTCTGATGTGGCTGGAATATCATTGAGTACTGATGCTTGGGAATGAGTAGCCATGCTATTGACCTCGTGATTAAAATGATTGCCTTGCGTGATGTAAAAACTGCTCGATCGCTGTGTCTTTATCGTTCACAGATATGGGTTGGGTCATCCGCTCGCTCTGCAAACTCCAATCCCCTCGCCAACCGCCATGCAAAGATTGCGGGCAATCCTTTTTCAATAATGTCGGCACAGGTTTTTTGATAGTCGTATTCCACTTCCCGCAACGTGATGCGATCGTAATCGGTGTCGTAAATAACATAGGTAGCATTGGGCCGACCGTGGCGTGGCTCTCCCACGGAACCTGCATTAACGATGCGTTTCAGCGGCGTTGTAATAGTGCGATCTGTGACGGTATGGGACTGCCCATTGGGCTGAGCTATTTGGACTTTAATTTGGAGTTGCCCACTGTCTAAGGTTCGGACATAGGGAATGTGAGTGTGACCACAAAACAAAATATCGGCTCCAGTAGACATGATCCGCTCCATTGCGACAAACGCATCCATTCCCGGCAGGAGATATTCATGCTGGTTGTGGGGACTGCCATGGACAAAGCAGAGGTGATCTTCCTGGAGGTTAAAGGGAAGGTTGGCTAAGAACGATCGGGTTTCAGGGTGAATGGCTTGATTCGTCCATTCGTGGGCCAGTCGTCCCCGTTTCTCCGCCAGTACGGATGGATAGCTACATTCACAGGCATTCAGCCCTTCCACAATATCCTCATCCCAGCAGCCCTGACAGGTGGGAATATCCAGCGATCGAATCATCTCAACCACCGCATTGGGATGGGGGCCATAGCCGACCAAATCCCCTAAGCAGTAAATTTTGTCGGCATTGTGGGCGTCAATATCCGAAAGAACGGCATTGAGCGCCTCGTAGTTACCATGAATACAAGACATGACTGCAATTTTCATGACACGATCGCTCCTTGGGGAACTCCTTGAGATGCGCGGATTTGGGCTTGGTAATAGGCGATCGCTGCATCCTCTAAGCAGCAGTCAGTCAGGGTTTGCACAATACTGGGTTGATCTACCTCCATCCCAACAACTTCTAAGCCACTGAACCGATCGGGTGGCCCATCCAACCATCGGGGTAACGCAAGCTCCAAAGGCTCGACGGCGGCATAGCCTGCCCGATAGTTCAACAAGAGCGCACGGCCATCCACCAGTTCAAAAATTCCCTTAGCCCGTTGAAGTTCCCCGTAGGCTCCGTGGGTCAGTTCATGCCAAAAAGTTTCTAAACTATTACCATCGAGGATTTTGCCCCTGAGGTGCGATCGACGGATTTGCAGTGTTGTTTCTGGCGTTAGATCACTTGACAACCGTGATGATTCAGAAGCGGCTATCGGCAAGTTTTCTAGCAAGCTCTCTGGTGATGCCATAGGAGAGATAACAGTCCATCCTGACCACTCACAGCCCTGTTGGTCTTGAGGTAATGATTCTGATGAGTTAGCTGATGAAGCCACCAATTGCGATTGGAATCCCGATCGTGATTCTACATCTGTAGACTGACTGAATTGCGGAGGCTGCACCAAGAGAACTTTTCGACAAGCTTCAGGCGCGATCGGCAACTCCAAGGAAGCAGGATCAATATGAAACCCAAGTTCAATAAAAAGCGGTATGGACTGCTCTGATCGCCGGAGAAATTCACTCAACCCATCAACCGAGATCGCAGTTAAGTGAGGCAGTTCCGTTCCGAGATAGGTGGCATCGATCGGGAAATTTTCTGACCCTAGACTCAGGTAAGCAGCAGATTGAACCAGACTGGCTTGCTGGTAAATCCAGGTCGTTTTGCCAACCCCTGGGGCACCGGCAACTAAGGTAACAGGAAACGATTGCATAGCAGCTCAAGGGAATTCCCGAAAAAATACTACGCTGGAGATAAAACCCTTGCCGATCAAATCGATCGAACCCTTTACTGAGGTTTCAAGTGGAAATCTAACAGGTAGCATTACAGGATTGATTCAAACCCCTGCTATACTAGCACAAAATAAGATAATGATAATCATTATCATGCCAATATTAAAACAAATGGAGCCTCATCTTTCGATGCTAGGAGGCTTTACGGATGCAAGATAAACGCGCTGTCAAAATTTTGCACCATCATGTCATCATTCTGCGACGCCCAATGCACAGCCAATACAAGCTAAACGTTGCAGAACGATTTTCCTTTAGGCATTTTTCTTCCTAACATAGGAAGCGCACAGCCTCAGCTATTCTGTGCCACCTCAGCTACTCCGTGCCTAAACGGGCTGAGGAAGAGTGTTTTAGATTTTTCAAAGAATGTTTAAGGTTCTTTAAATAAGCCAGCAATTCCGTTCCCCATCTAGCAGGCAACAGCAAGATAACTAACTGAGCTAGGCCCTTGGGTGATAACCGACGCTTCCAAGGATAGTAAGACGAAAAATAGATGCGTGCAGCGGTTCGCTTTTTACCAAAATGGAGCCAGCGACTAATGGCGTAGGGTGCTATGTTTTTGAGCCACCGTGCTTTGAGGGACTGTAATTCCGCAGGTACCCGCGTTGATTCCATCAAGCGATAGCCATAATTGGCTGAGGTGCTGTTATCCTTCCCACTCTCAGAATTCGCCTGCGCCATACGGTACTGGGAGATATACTCATTCACAAACCAGAAATCATCATAGTTTTGGGCCAGCCGTAAATCGAAATCGAGATCGCAGGCGTCCCCTACCTGCGGATCGGTGGAATAGCCAATTTTCTGGGCCACATCCGTCCGAATCATAAATCCATTCGGAGCGAAAAAGCCGGACAATACCATCCACCAGAGCGATCGCTGCCAATGGGGATAGGTCGGAGGTTGTTCAAGAGACTTGTAAAATTCTCGCGTTTCCTCTGGCATCGGACGCCCATCCGCATCCATCATCTGGTATTTGCCGTAGCTCATGATGAGATTGGGGTTTAGATCCCAGGCACTGGCTAAATCTGCTACTGCATTCGGGAAGAGGAGGTCGTCATCATGGAGCAACACCAAGCGATCGCCCTTGGCCAGATTAAAGGCATTCGTAGTGTTAGCAGCTTGGCGCAGAGACGGTCGATTGCGTACATAGCGAATCCGATCGGGACGATTGAATCCTCGAATCATTTCCTCCGTGCGATCGTCGGGGGAATCATCACTGACGACAATTTCAATGTTTGGATAAGTCTGATTCAAACAAGACTCGATCGCCAGTTTAAGAAATTCGGGCCGACGATAGGTCGGAATACAAATAGAAATAAGCGGGGGCTGTTGACTCATGATCTGACAAATACTGACTGAACAGCCCAATCCTAAGACATAATTTGCATTTTATGGTGTCCAATCAGTGACAATTCAGTGACAGTAAATTAATGCATATCCATCATCCATGGATATGCATTAGAAATTATCTATACAAACTTGTATTCTGTTCGTTCAATTGTGAGGGTCGCTGATCCGCCAAAATTGAACGAACATTCAAGGCAATTTAGAGAGGCAACGAATTTGCGGAATGGCTGACCCTACAATAATTCTGCGAAAAATTCGATCGTCTCCTTCAATGCACTGACAAAGACATCAATTTCCTCAAACGTATTGTAGAAATAGAGGCTGGCCCGTGCAGTGGAACTGAGATCTAATTGATTGTGCAGGGGTTGGGTACAGTGGTGCCCCGATCGAATCGCTACCCCCGATTGATCCAACAGCGTGGCTAAATCATTGGCGTGCAAGCCTTCGTAGGTAAAGGCGGCTAGGGCTGCCCGTCCGCTGCCGTTGGGTTGAGGTTTGGGGCCGTAGATGCGTAGATTGGGAATGGTGGCCAATTGCTGGAACAGGTAAGCGGTTAATGCTTCTTCGTAGGCATGAATTTTGTCCATGCCGATCGCCGTAAGGTAGTCGATCGCCGCACCGAGGGCAATCACCTCCGCGATCGCAGGCGTCCCCGCTTCAAACTTATGGGGCAATCCGGCATAGGTGGAATGATCCAGAAAGACATCCTGAATCATTTCCCCACCGCCCAGGAAGGGATTCATCGCTTCCAGAATCGCCTGTTTGCCGTAGAGGAAGCCCGCCCCCGTTGGCCCGCACATCTTATGACCGGAGGCCACAAACCAATCACAGTCGATCGCTTGCACGTCGATCGGTAAATGGGGCGTACTTTGGCAACCGTCGATCAGCACCTTCGCACCGACTTGGTGGGCCGCGGCACAAATTTCCGTCACTGGGTTAATGCAACCCAGGGTGTTCGATACGTGTACGACCGAAACAAGCTTGGTCTTTTCCGACAACAGCGAAGTGAAATGCTCAAAGTCGAAGCCCTCATCGGCATTCAACTGCACATGTTTCAGCACCGCCCCCGTCCGCTGCGCCACAAACTGCCAGGGCACCAAGTTACTGTGGTGCTCCATCACCGTCAGAATAATTTCATCCCCCGGCTGCAAACTGCCCATCCCCCAAGCATAGGCCACCAGGTTAATCGCTTCCGTCGCATTGCGGGTAAAGACGATCTCGTCACGGGAGGCTGCATTGACAAACTTAGCCGTTTTATCCCGTACGGCTTCGTAGGCTTCCGTGGCCCGCGCACTCAGGGTGTGAATACCGCGATGGACGTTGGCATTGTCCCGCTCGTAGTAATGGCGAATGGCGTCTAGAACCGCGATCGGCTTTTGTGAAGTTGCCGCATTGTCGAGGTAGACCAGGGGTTTGCCGTTGACTTCCTGGTGCAGGATGGGAAAGTCCAATCGGACTTGTTCGGCCAGGGTCGAGTGGGTGGGAGTGGCTTGGGTGAGAGTCATGGGTGGAGGTGGGAGAGAGGACGGCGGAGACGTTGGCAATTTTATCGTTTTCCCGAGACGTTCGATCCCCCCTAGCCCCCCTTAAAAAAGGGGGAACAAGAATTTCAAAGTCCCCCTTTTTAAGGGAGAACCCGGAATTTCAAAGTCCCCCTTTTTTCTAGCGCAGCGGCGCGTTAGCGTGGGGATTTAGGGGGATCGAATCTACACGATCGACTAGACATTCAAAACTTAAGATGAAGCTTGCCGATCGCGCATCATTTGGGTCAGGGATTGCCGCAGGGAGGCCACGGGGATGTGGTTGATGATTTCCGTCGCGAAGGCAAAGGTAAGCAACTTGCGGGCGGCTTCTGCACCGATGCCTCGGCTCTGGAGATAAAAGACTTCATCGTCCTCCAGTTGGCTGACAGTGGCTCCGTGGGCGCATTTGACGCTATCCGCCACAATTTCCAACTGCGGTTTGGTGTCGATCCGCGCCTTGGAGGACAGCACCAAGTTCCGGCTCAGTTGGGACGCATCGGTTTGCTGCGCCAACTTCGGCACGTAAATCCGCCCGTTAAAGACCCCATGGGCTTTGCCATCGGCGATGCACTTGTTCACCTGGGTGGCGGTGCAGTAGGGCTTGCTGAAGGCGATCAGGCTGTGGGTATCGGCGGTGCGATCGCCATCGACGATCGTCAACCCCATCAATTGGCTGTCCGTCTGTTCACCCTGGGAATACACTTCAAAATTGTGCCGGGACACTTGACCGCCGAGGCTGATGGCGGTGCAGGTGTAACGCGCATCACGCCCTTGGGAGACTGCGGTTTTGCCAATGTGGAAGGCTTGCTGGTTTTCCCATTGGATGCGGGTGTGGTTCACCTGGGCATTGTCTCCCACGACCACTTCCGTGACCGCATTGGTGAAGTAAGTCCCCGGTGCATCGGCGGAGGAATATTCTTCCACGAGGGTGACGGCACTGCCCGTTTCCGCCAGGACTAAGCAGCGGGGCTGGGCGATCGTGGTTGTGCCAGCGGTGCGGGAGAGAAACACGAGGTGAATCGGTTTTTCCACCGCAACGTTACGGGGAATACACACGATCGCGGCATCGGTCAGGCTGGCGGTATTCAGCGCCGTAAAGACTTCTTCCGCTCCGGTTTGGTGGCCGAGGACTGCTTGAACCACAGCGAGGCGATCGCTGGGCAGTTGGGCTAAATTCCCCACGAAAACCCCAGTGGGTAAGTCTTCCAGCTTGGACAGATGGGGCTTAAAGATCCCATTCATGAACACCAACCGACAGCCCGCTTCCGGCAGAACAATGCTGTCACAGGCTTTTAAATCGATCGCGGGGTCGGGCCGTTGCCAGGTCTGCGCCACTAGGGCGGACAGATCGGTGAAGCGCCAATCCTCATCGCGGGTGGAGGGGATGGCTAATTCCTGAACGATCGCGGCAGCTTGATCCCGGAGTTCCTGAACCCAGGGCAGGCTGTCTACGGACGATCGTAAATTGAGCAAGTTCCCTAAATAGGCTGCTCGATCGACCTTGGTGGAGACTTTCGCTGCTCCAACTTCTGGATTGGTCAACAGGGTGTCGGGGGTAGAAACTTCGATCGTCATGCTGCTGCTCCTTCCAGAATCCAGTCGTAACCCTTGGCTTCCAGTTCCAGGGCCAGTTCCTTGGTGCCCGTTTCCAGAATGCGCCCGTTGGCCATGACATGGACGTAGTCGGGGGTGATGTAGTCCAGCAAACGCTGGTAGTGGGTCACGAGCAACATGGCGTTATTTTCGTTGGATAACGCATTGACGCCACTGGCAACAATCCGCAGCGCATCGATGTCCAAGCCGGAGTCAATTTCATCCAAAATGCCTAAACTGGGCTCCAACAGCGCCATTTGCAGGATTTCGTTGCGCTTTTTCTCACCGCCGGAGAAGCCTTCATTGACGCCCCGATCGAGGAATTCCGCATCCATTTTCAGCAGACTCAGCTTTTCATGCACCAGGTCATCAAAATCGAAGGCATCCATTTCTTCCAAACCTTCGTGCTTGCGTTTGGCATTGTAGGAGACGCGCAGGAAGTCGAGGTTGGTCACGCCGGGAATTTCCAGGGGATATTGGAAGGCCAGGAAGATGCCCGATCTGGCGCGTTCTTCCGGTTCCAGTTCCAGCAGATTTTTGCCTCGGAAAATAATTTCGCCCCCGGTGACTTCGTAGGCGGGGTGGCCTGCGAGGATTTTGGAAAAGGTGCTCTTCCCGGAACCATTCGGCCCCATGATGGCGTGGACTTCACCCGCTTTAATCTCAAGGTTTAAGCCCTTCAGGATTTGGGTTCCGTCTACGTTGGCGGTCAAATCTTTGACCGATAGAATCAACTCTGCATTATCGCGAATCACAAATCGTCTCCTCAGTAATCAAAATTTAATCTCAGGGCATGACTCAAGTGCTAGGCGCTGTTGAGCAGTTCGGTAGTTGTCAGCGGATGTTTGAGCAAACTTGTTAGGGGAACATAGCGTTGACCTTGGGTGAACGCATAGGGCCTTCCCGCTGCATTTCTTAAGTCATTGCGGATATCTTGATTGAGCGAAATCGTTTCCTTCGCATCAACAGATGACAGGAGAAAAACTTGTACCGTGTCTTTATAAGCCCAATGCTGATCGCTTCTAGTTTTTTCAACCAATAGTTCTAAGCTAGTTTGAATACTGGTTCGAATACTGTCATCCAGAGCGCTGAGTTCTTCGGCATTGATGACTTCTTTAATCCCCTCTTCGTCCAAAACTACACTTTTGATCGGAGGGGCTAGAACTTTTGCAATTCTGTGATCGATGACACCGTTGTGATAGAAGCCGATGTATTCGACCTTTTGAAACGATCTATTAGGCTGACACAGATAAACTGAATAGTTTTCATAGTCCTTAATCGCTCCTCTAGCTGGAACAATTAAGACGGCATCAGATTTACCTGAATTGAGTAAACCTTCTGCCAAAAACATCTGAACAAGTTCTCGCAGCAGAAATCTTTCTTGTTCGCTGGCCAAGGGGAAATCAGAAGTCAACCAGGAATCATCGGTTTTCAAGACTTCTGCGATCGCATTTGCCAAGCTGTTGAAACTCGCCCAAACTACTAAAGGTGACTTGAGCTGCTCAACTTCCTTAGGAATCGTGTCATCAGGTGTCAGAACAATCAGCTTTTTCTGCGCAATATTTGGGTATTCCTGAAGAGCCTTAAGATGTTCCTGAAGTTGCTTATGCCAGACAGCATCAGGCACGACTTTTGTCTCAATCCAGTAGGCAAAGGATGCTTGAATAGCTCCATCTGGAATAGACTTAGCTCCCTTAATCTTTATCTGATTTTTGACTTCTAAAAGAGCTTGGTTAGGTTCTTCGCAAAGAATTTGTAGAATCCGCTCAACCAAGGAAAATGAAATTCGCTCGAATACCGCCAGAATACTTGCAGTCACTCGATTTTCTCCTTGGCTATATCGCGAGAATAATGGATTAGACATAAATCACAACCAAATTCCGGGTACCTACATTAATAAAACCTTGGCAACGTCAGGGCTATCGGGATTGACGATCAATCGTTCTCGTTTTGGATCAATCAATACATCCATTCCTTCCAGGGGAATTGCTCCCAGCAACACTTTGGTTGAATTGGGAACAACGAGAGCCTCAACGGAAGTCCGACGGTTTTGGAATCGGACTTCAATGGGGCCAACTACGCTGTATGGTACGCTGGAACCGTTCGCTAACTCAGCTTCTACGCTTCTGATGGCTTGAAGGTTAAGCTGCCGCTGAACTTCAGGTGAAATGACCAACATCGTTGATTTACGATCGACGTTTGCCATCACAACACATCGATGAACTTCCAGCTCTGTGAGATGTCCTGCTCGCAATAGCGCTAGATCACCCCCCGATACCAGTTCAATTTCAGCGTATACCAACCCCATTGCCAGCGTTTCCCTAAGGAATTTGCAAGGAATTTGCAAAGAAATAATATCCCCGATTCATTCTCCTACCCTTCTACCCTCCTACCCCATTGGGACTTGATCGATACACTGTTCCATCAGCGCATCTCCATCGACCTACCCCACGCTACCTTCCAACTTCAGCGCCAACAGCTTATCGGCCTCCACCGCAAATTCCATCGGCAACTGGTTAAACACATCCTTACAGAAGCCGCTGATCATCATCGATACCGCGTCTTCCATGGAAATGCCGCGCTGAGCAAAGTAGAAAAGCTGGTCTTCCCCAATCTTAGAAGTTGACGCTTCGTGTTCCACCTTGCCCGTATTATTCTGCACTTGGATGTAGGGGAAGGTATTGGCCTCAGCCCCATCGCCAATCAGCATCGAATCGCACTGGGAATAGTTCCGCGCCCCCGACGCCTTCGGGCCAATTTTCACCAAGCCGCGATAGCTGTTTTTGGAATGGCCAGCGGAAATCCCCTTGGAGACGATCGTGCTCTTGGTATTTTTGCCAATGTGCACCATCTTGGTTCCGGTGTCGGCCTGCTGGTAATTATTCGTCAGCGCTACGGAGTAAAACTCACCCACAGAGTGATCACCCACCAGCACACAACTGGGGTACTTCCAAGTAATCGCCGAACCCGTTTCCACCTGCGTCCAGGAAATCTTGGAATTTTTACCCTGGCACAGACCACGCTTCGTCACGAAGTTATAAATGCCGCCCTTGCCGTTTTTGTCCCCGGCGTACCAGTTTTGCACCGTGGAATATTTAATATCCGCATCATCCAGCGCCACCAGTTCCACCACCGCTGCGTGCAGTTGGTTCGAGTCATACATCGGGGCCGTGCAACCTTCCAGGTAGCTCACCGACGCCCCTTCCTCCGCCACAATCAACGTCCGCTCAAACTGCCCCGACTCCCCGTTGTTAATCCGGAAATAGGTGGACAGTTCCATGGGGCATTTCACACCCTTGGGCACAAAGACAAAGGAGCCATCGCTAAAGACCGCCGAATTCAACGCCGCATAAAAGTTATCGGCGATCGGAACCACACTGGCCAAATACTTGCGAATCAACTCAGGATGGTCTTTGATCGCCTCGGACATGGAGCAAAAAATCACCCCATGTTCCGCCAACTTATCCTTAAACGTGGTCGCCACAGACACACTGTCAAAAATGGCGTCCACCGCCACATTCACATTGGCCAAACGCTTCTGTTCCGAGAGAGGAATGCCCAATTTCTCGAAGGTGTCGAGCAATTCCGGATCGACTTCATCCAGGCTCTTTTTCTTCTCCTTAACCTTAGGGGCGGAGTAGTAAATGATGTCCTGGTAGTCGATCGGTGGATAGTCCACGTGTGCCCACATCGGGTCAGTCATCTTTAGCCACTGGCGATAGGCCCGCAGCCGAAACTCCAACATCCATTCGGGCTCTTCCTTTTTGGCGGAGATGAGCCGAATAACGTCTTCGTTCAGTCCTTTGGGAATCGTATCGGACTCGATGTTGGTCACGAACCCATATTTGTAGGGCTGATTGACCAGGTTCTGAACAGTTGCACTCATGGTCGTGTTCTCGCAGTCTCTCTCAGGAAACAGTGGCAGGGGTTGGCGTTAATGGGCGGTCAGGGTGCGAATTTCTTCAACGGTGATGGATTGCTGATCGCCCGCAAAGTCATTATCCGGAGTCAGGAACAGCATGCAGTGGCATTCCTTGCGTTCTCGCATGGGCACGCAGGGGCAATTCCAGTAGGTGGCTTTCACTTCGGCTTCCTTGTCCTCGTAGTGACGACAGGGACAGAGCGCAGCACCCAGGTCTTCCTTATGCTTGGCAAGCCCTTCCAAAACCACCGCCGTCACACCCGGATCTACACAAAAGTAGGTTCCCGTCCGCTTCGCATAGCTTTCTGCGAAGCTTTTCATGATTTCGAGGTTCTTTTCAGAGGCTTGCTTGGGGGGTTCTAAACTCATAACAACAACGCAATTGGCTTAAACGACAACAGTTAACCGTTGATCTTATAATTAAAACAACACCTATGTTGCTCAACTTTAATTGTAGACTACTTTAGCAACCCCCAAGTTGTCAAAGTCCGGGCGGTGAAGTTTACTCGATCGACGAAGATCGCTCACTCGGGTGGGATTTTTTCCCGATCCGATCGCGGTTTTCCTTGGGAAATTTCACCTGTAAACTCGTGCGATCGCTTATAGACTCGCTTAGTAGAGACTGCGCAACGGTATGACCCAAACACAGCAGCCATCGACAAAGCAAGATATCCTGCAATTTCTATTGAAGCAGGGGGAATCTTCTGCGCAGGATTTGGCGCAACAACTCCAGGTGTCGCCCCAGGCCATCCGTCGCCATCTGAAGGATTTGGAAATTGAGGGACTGATCCACCACAAAACGGTTCAGGTCGGCATGGGTCGGCCTAACCATATCTATGAATTGAGCAAGAAGGGCCGATCGCAGTTTCCCGATCGCTACGATGAGTTTGCGGTGTCGTTGCTGGATACCCTGGCGGAAACGGTGGGCAAGGATCAGGTCAACGATATTCTGCGGAAACAGTGGGAACGCAAAGCCCAGGATTATCAGGATGCGCTGGGGAGTGGCACGCTGGCGGAGCGGGTGCAGGCGTTGGTGGAACTGCGACGGGCGGAAGGCTATATGGCGGAGTGCTACCTCGTGGATGAGAATGCGAGCTGCCCAAAATATGTGTTGACGGAATATAACTGCGCCATTTCCCACATTGCGGAATCCTTTCCAACCATTTGCGGCCACGAGTTGGAAATGTTCGCGATCGCCCTTCAGGATTGCTCCGTGGAGCGTACCCATTGGCTGGTGGATGGCGAGCACCGCTGTGGGTATCTGATTCAACTCAAGGGTTGAGGTTAAAAAGATGTAAGTGCGATGGATTCGTGCTAAGTTGCGATCGTCGGGGCTGCTCCGCAGCAAAGATCGGGGAACTTCTCCCCGCCCCCCTGCAATGTCAGGGGACTCTACTCCCCCGACACCCCCCGAAAGTGAATTCTCCGTCCAAGCACAGGGGATTTGTGGGGGACAATTTTATTTGTCAAACTTATTAAAAAGCAACTGGAGAGATTAGCTAACGATCGATCGGTCAGATCCCAAAAACTACCTTCAGCTTGACGCCCCAGCATTGAGTACTTGTTCTGCGGTTAGGCGGAGTCCGGGAAACATGGGAGAGACGATCGGGGCATCTCCGCAATACAGAGCATCCTGATACCGTCCGTTCTCCAGTCTACAAATCGTCACGGCTGAGTCAATCGGATCCACAATCCAATACTCAGGAATGTTCAGCACCGAGTATTCTGACCATTTCGCGCCATAATCATCTGCCTTCGTGGATGTGCTGACGACTTCCACGACTAAGCTAGGCGGGGCTTCCGATAAACGAATCACCGCTTCTCTCCCTTTCATCTCGGCCCACTGGCTTGCTGAGAGAACGGTAATATCCGGGATGCGTGAAGTATCCCATCGTCCTCCCCGAGGCGACTGAACTCCAATGAGGGCTGGTCTGGCTACCCAGTCAAAGTTAACCCGTTGAATCTCCTGCTCCAAGACACGGGTTAAAGCCCAGATGATTTCGCCGTGCAACCCCGTTCCTAAACTCATAGGGATTAAGTCACCATTCACCAATTCATAGCGGGTATCTGTCCCATCCTCAAAGGTCAGATATTCCTGAAAAGTCAGTTTGTGCGTCGCGATCGTCATTCTTCACCTCCTCTATATCCTGCCTACAACCCTTGTCCGGCCTGTAATACCTGTGCTGCGGTTAAGCGGAGTCCGGGAAACGTAGGAGAAACGATCGGGCTATTCCCCCGTAGCACCTGCTTTTCGTACCGATCGTTGTGTAAGGTGCAGATCGTCAGGGTGGGTTGTTTGGGTTTACCGATAAAGTCCGTTCCACCCAATCCTGCGTAGTCCACAATCCAATATTCGGGAATACCTAGGATGGCGTATTCATCGGTTTTGCGAGCGTAGTCATTTTGCCAGTTACCACTCACGACTTCAGCCACCAGCTTGATGGCATTTCCTGAGGTGACGATCGGTTCTCGTTGCCAAAGGGGTTCTGCCGCTAAGCGCTCTTGATCGAGAACAATCACGTCAGGGCGAAAGCCTGTCCAGTCCCCCAACGGCTTAATGATGCAGCGCTGGGGAAGGAAATAGGGCAGATCCAGCAGGTCAATTTGGACATTGAGCTTTCTGGCAATAAAAGCAGCGACCTGTTCATGATTGCCCGTCGGTTCCAAGTCAAACAGCTCCCCGTCAATCAACTCATAGCGATCGTTATCGCCATACTGCACCCAAAATTCATCAAAGGTTAACGGTCTATGCTTGGCGATCGTCATCCCGCAGCTCCTGTTTTGGGTGGGCCAGTTTTGCCTTCTTCCCGAACGTGCTTCCTAAAAGTCAGCATTCCTAACAAGCACTCACATTAAAAAGTGCTAGCACTTTCTTGCAAAATGCTAGCACTTTCAATTCATGGCCGATCGGCTGGGGACAGGAAGGCAATGATTAACCCACCGTTGCGGCTGCTGGTGGGGCTTCCACAGGGGGTTCGATCGCCTCGGTTAACGGTTGCACCTGTTGTACTGCTGCTTCCATAAAGCCTCGGAACAGAGGATGGGAACTGCTGGGCCGAGACTGGAACTCGGGGTGGAACTGGCTGGCGATAAAGAACGGATGGTTCGGCAGTTCAATAATTTCCACCAAGCGGCCATTGGGAGATGTACCACTAACTTGATAGCCCGTTTCCAAAAATAGTGGACGGTATTGGTTATTGAACTCATAACGATGGCGATGGCGTTCGTAGATGATTTCCTGGCCGTAGAGATCCATGGTTCGGGTATCCGGTGTCAGCTTACAGGGATAGATTCCCAGCCGCATGGTTCCGCCTAAATCCACCACGTCCTCTTGTTCCGGCAACAGGTTAATTACCGGGTGCTCTGTTTCTGTGTTAAATTCCGCGCTGTGGGCATTCGGCAACTTCGCCACATTCCGCGCCCATTCAATCACCGCACATTGCATCCCTAAGCACAGGCCCAGGAAGGGAATCTTATTCTCCCGTGCGTAGCGAATAGCATCAATTTTGCCATCCACCCCTCGGATGCCAAAGCCGCCGGGGACCACCACCCCATGCACCCCCTTTAGCAGTGCTTCAGCCCCTTTATTTTCAATATCCTCGGAGTTGATCCAGCGCAAATTCAGCCCGCTGCCCGTGACGATCGCGGCATGGCGCAGGGCTTCCACCACTGACAGATAAGCATCACCCAACTGTATATATTTGCCCACCAGCGCAATTTCAATCTGCCGCGCGGGGCTGTAGAGCCGTTCCACCAGGGTTTGCCATTGTTGCAGATCGGGCTGGCGGGGTTCCAGGTTCAGCAGTTCGATCGTTTGTGTAGCCAAACCTTCCTGCTCCAAAATCAGCGGCACTTCATAAATGCTCTTGGCATCGGGAGAGGTAATCACTGAAGAAGCTGGAACATCACAGAACTCTGACAGTTTTGCCTTCAAACCTTCGCCAATTTCCCGATCGCAGCGGCAGACTAAAATGTCTGGCTGAATCCCGATCGATCGTAATTCTTTGACGGAGTGCTGGGTGGGTTTAGTTTTTAATTCTCCAGAGGTGGGAATATAGGGTACCAGCGTCACATGCATATACAGCACGTTTTGCCGTCCCACATCTTTGCGGAATTGGCGAATCGCTTCCAAAAACGGCAGGGATTCGATGTCGCCCACCGTACCGCCAATTTCTGTGATCACCACATCGGGATTGGTATTGCGGGCCACCCGATGCACCCGCTCCTTAATTTCCGTGGTGATGTGGGGAATCACCTGCACCGTGCCGCCGTGGTAGTCCCCCCGCCGCTCTTTATTAATCACCGCTTGGTAAATTGATCCCGTGGTGACGCTGTTCAGCCGCGACATGGAGGTATCGGTGAAACGCTCGTAGTGACCCAGGTCAAGATCCGTCTCTGCGCCGTCTTCAGTGACAAAGACTTCCCCATGTTGGTAGGGGCTCATGGTGCCGGGATCGACGTTAATGTAGGGATCAAGCTTGAGGATCGAAACAGAATAGTCACGCGATTTCAGGAGTCTCCCCAAACTGGCCGCTACAATTCCCTTCCCAATACTCGAAACCACGCCACCAGTGACAAAAACAAATTTCGTCATAAGACCTTAGAGTGCCCACGCCGCAGAATTACCCCAGATATTGTAGGGCAACGATGGGTCAGATCGGAGGGACGATCACAGCGAACCCTGGATCAACGACGTAGACTACGGAGAGAATAGTCTGACAATCTTGTTCTTGGTACGGGTTAGCCGATCGTAGTATGCAAAATTTTTTGGGCAGATATTGGGTAAATCAAAGAGTTAGCAAGCATTACCGATCGACGTTGATTCTGACGTCCTCTATGACGCTTTCTCTAGGGTTACTAGTCATGGCTCGATCTGTGCAAGCCCAACCCGCTAGCTCTCCGTCTGCTCCGGGAATCTCCACTGCAACCGCTGTTGAAAAAACGCAGCCTCAGTCTACTCAGCCGCTCCAAGTCGTCTATCCACGGCCTGATCACGAAACCACAGCCCAACAGATTTTTCTAATTGGCACTGCGCCCCCCGAAGGACAAGTGTGGATCAACGGCAAGGCGATCGCGCGCAATGCCGCCGGACATTTTGCCCCCAGTTTTCCGTTACAGGTCGGAAAAAATCAATTTTTTCTGAAACATAGTAATGGCCAAACGTTGACAATTTCAGTGACCCGCAAAGCCGCCCAACCGGAAATTCCCCAAGGCTTGGCCTTTGGCAAGGATTCGCTGTTTCCCACGGGGGATATCAGTCGGCAACCGGGCGAGTTAATGTGCTTCAGCGCGATCGCCAATCCCCAGGCTCAGGTACGGGTGAACTTAGGTCAGCAAACAATTCCGCTCCAGTTACAGCCCATGGTGGATTTGCCCAGCAATACGGGGGTGCTGACGGGCAAAATCCAACCCCAGGAAATGCCTGGACGTTTTGTGGGCTGCGGGCAATTAGGTTCTACAGCTACGAATAAAGTGGAGAATACAAACGGAATCGTTAATCTAGGACAACCAGAATATGAACTGGAATGGAATCAGAAACGGTTGACTCAGAAGGCTCCGGGGAAAGTAGAAATTCTATCGCCAACGCAGCCGATGACGATCGAAGTCATAGCAGACGCAGGCGTGGCCCGTACGGGAGCCAGTACAGATTATTCCCGGCTGACGCCCTTACCCAAAGGAACCCGCGCGACGGTGACCGGGACAGAGGGGGATTGGTATCGGTTAGACTACGGGGCTTGGATTCGCAAGTCAGAAACGAAGCCGATCGACGGTGCGACCCCTGTTCAATCGACAATTCGGGGGATTCGATCGCAGAATAAACAGGGTTGGACAGAGGTGGTCTTTCCGTTGCAATCTCCCGTACCGCTGACGGTGCAGCAGGGCGATCGGACATTTACGCTGACGTTGCACAACGTGACGGCGCAGACCGATACTATGCGGTTGGTGACAAATCCGGTGATTGAGCGACTGGATTGGCAGCAAACGCGACTGGGTCAGATTGACTATCGCTTTGTCTTAAAATCTGACCAACAGTGGGGCTATAAGTTACGCTATGAAGGTTCGACGTTGGTACTGTCACTCCGCAATCCACCGCAACTGACGCGCAATGCAGCGAAACCGTTAACGGGCGTGACCATTTTGCTCGATCCGGGCCATGGGGGGCCGGAGGATTTGGGGTCCGTTGGGTTTACGGGTTTACCGGAAAAAGAGGTAGCGTTGAAGGTGTCCAAATTGGTACGAGATCGCTTAGTGCAACGGGGTGCAACGGTGATTATGACCCGTGAGGCGGATGTGGATCTGTGGCCCAACGATCGGGCGGCGATGATTCAGAAACTTGAGCCCACCATTTCCGTTAGTATTCACTACAATGCTTTACCGGATGACGGCGACGCGATTCGAACCAAAGGCGTTTCTGCCTTTTGGTACCATTCCCAAGCGCAGAGTTTAGCAGCATTTTTGCAGGATGCGGTGGTGAATCGCTTAGGTCGATCGCCCGACGGCGTAACTTGGAATAATTTGGCGTTAACCCGTCCGGCAGTGGCTCCGTCAATTTTGATAGAGTTAGGTTACATGATCAATCCCGACGAGTTTGAATGGATTCGCAACGATCGGGAGCAGCTAAAGCTTGCTGATACGCTGGCTGACGGCATTACGCAATGGTTTCAACGATCGAATCCACGATCGTCGCAGTAATAATTTAAACCCAGAATCCAGACAACGATCGTTCCCTGGCATTCCCAGTTCAATCCTCCGTCGGTAGGTCACCAGCCAATTGACTGGCAATTTACCGAGCATATACTGTTTGCTGAACCACCTGCGGAGCCTGGGAAGGAGAAAGATATCGCAGGGTTTGAACCCACTTATCTGAGTGGCGATCGTCCAATAGAAACTCAACTGAATATTTGGGAATCGATCGAATCGCTAAGATCGATGCGGTAATCGAATTTGGCTGGATTTCAAACTGAAAGCGTAACGGTGAAGTTGTTCGATTCTGAATCCGTAAGTCCTTGTAACCGTAAACAACCGTAGCATCTGAACCCAAGGGCGCGAACCGAGTTTCGTCGGTGTAGATATCCTGGGAATGGGAATGACGCTCTAGAATTTCCAAATCAGTCTGTAGAGCCAAGAGATAAATTAACCCTGATAATTGGCATAACCCTCCACCAACCACAGCCTGCAATTGGTCGTTCATTAAGGCTCGACCTTCAAGATAGCCCCGCCTTTTAGTAGGCTGGCCCACCACAGACCAAAAGGAAAAAATTTGGTTAGGTTGAATCACTACAGATTCAATTTGGTGAACTGCGATCGTCAGATTATGCCGTTTATTTTCAGAATACGCAGAAGGTTTCAGTTCCTGTTCTACCTGAATTCTGGTCTGCCAATTGCCGACCTCGATCGACTTTGAGCGGGTCGCAAACCGTTGTAAATCACCTGACCAGTAATCTCGAATCCACCGCCGAGTCGCCTGCAATCCCACTTTCCAGTTATGGGGAATCGATCGCTTAATTAGTTTTAGCCATTGCATAGCAAATTTATCCTAGTCAATGAGATTCACTTCGCTATGGTATAGACTTTTTTCAAGCCTACTGGGAAAAACGTTGCAAATTTGTAATGCTGGCATTATTGAAATAGGTGGAGATTGATTGATGGCAAAGGTATTACAGGGCGATCGGATTGGCAAGACAGGTCAAATTACGTTGGGATGTTCGGCGGTTTTATTCGACCCCGATCGCCAACGAATCTTGATGACGCGGCGCACCGATAACGATCGCTGGTGTTTGCCGGGAGGGCGGGTCGATCCGGGGGAGTCCGTAGCGGAAGCCTGCCTGCGGGAAATGGTAGAGGAAACGGGACTGGTGGTGGAAATTGTGCGCTTCTTGGGCGTGTATAGTGATCCGAATTATTTGATTGAATATGCTAGTGGCAACCGTTGCCAAATTGTGGCGTTGAACTTTGAAGTCAAGCGGGTGGGCGGTGAGCTGGGGTTAAGTAATGAAACCAACGCCTATGGCTATTACACCCGATCGGACATTCGATCGATGGATGTGATGGATCATCAACGGCAACGGATTGAAGATGCATTTGACAGTATAGAGAACCCCACAGAATGCCCCTGGATTCGCTAGTTCCTCAATAACAAGCGGTGTTCATCAACCATCAGTGTTCATCATCGGTGCTCATCCACTGAACCACGCTCCAGACAGCGCAAGAACTGGGTCTAGGCAAGGCACCTTTCTAGAACTTTAAACTTCCTTCAAAGAAAGACAACAGTTTTTAGAGATTTGTCTCAAGAATAACAGTTCATCCGGAATTTTACTGAGGCGAGAGAAACCTGAGTCATCAACTGAATGACTAATTGCGTAGTAATCGGGATGTCATCTCTGCTGACTTGTGACAGGAGTGGCGATTTGTCCTCCGATGGTTTTCCGGTGTCGGCTTGCTTCTTGTGCTTAGAACCCTGGTTTCTCTCCTAATGGAACGTGTGCTATGAATCCTGAGCTTTTTTCTGCGGCTTCGGCGATCGCGCCGTTGTCTGATCGTTTGCCCCTGCCTAAGAATCCCTTAGAGATCTCTTCATTCTCTAGGACTTCATTTTCTGGGTCTGCGACCGTTGGTCGATCGCTCGTCTTTGTGGATACTGGCATCCAGAACTATCAGCAATTACTTTCGGGACTGAACGCCGATCAATCCGTGTATTTGATCGATACCCAACAGGACGGGATTGATCAGATCAGCCAGGTTCTCGCTGGATTAAGTGACGTTGCCGCCATCCATATTGTTTCCCACGGTAATATCGGTAGGCTCCAACTGGGGAATACCGATCTGAGTGGCAATAATCTTGGACTCTACACCGATCGGCTGCGTCAATGGGCAACGCATTTAACAGAAGATGCGGATATCTTACTCTATGGCTGTGATGTAGCCCAAAGCAACCTCGGCACAGGCTTTGTGCAGCAATTGGCAAATCTAACAGGAGCCGATATCGCGGCATCCAATAACCTGACGGGCAACACAGCCCAAGGGGGAGATTGGATTCTGGAAGTCAATACGGGGGCGATTTCTAGCAATCTTGCTTTCCAGGCTGCTGTTCTAACGCAATATCAAAATACCCTCCTCACACCGATTAGCACTGCGGAATACAACAACTTTAAAGCAGGGGTTAACGATTTTCTAGCACTCGCACAAACCGGAATTGATACGATCGCCTTTACCGAACGATTGCCTCTTGTTGGTAGTCAATTAGCCAGTACTGCTAAATTTTTCCAAACGTTAAAGAACGATTTGGCTAACGCTTGGACAACGCTAGAAACCATTCCTGCGGCTGATTTAGATAGTGAAGATATCCGTAGCACGATCGCGACTACTTTAGCTCCCTATCTACCCAGCGGCGTTACTGTTACCGAAAATGCGAACCAGGTTTTATTCAACTTAGATCTGAGTCGATTGGTGAATTCCAACCTCAACTTTGATCTGGGCCTAGACGCGATCGGGCTGAGTGTCGGCAGTAGCGGCAATATCAACACCCAATTGGGGTACACTTTACCGCTCAAGTTTGGCGTTGATTTAACGAGCGGTGAATTTTTCGTTGATACCAGCGCGCTGAATGAACTCGCGATCGGCTTAACAGTCACCACGCCGGGACTCAGTGCGACTGGGCGATTGGGCTTTTTACAAGTCAATGTCGCGGGCCAGGATAGCCAAGGCAACGCCACCAACTTTGCGGGACAGTTTCAGGTTGACCTGCGCGATCCCAATAGCGATGGACGTCTCACCACCAGTGAACTTGCCGGACTCAGCGCCACCCAACTACTCACCTCCAAGCTCCAAGCCAACGCAGATATTAATTTAGGCTTAACCACCAGTTTTGGCGGTTCTGCAGCCTTCCCCTCCCTGAAAGCTGATTTAAATATTGACTGGGTCTTTGATCCCAATAACCTCAATCTCCTACCCACTGCTGCCTTTAATAATGCGCGGTTGAATTTAGGTGAATTTTTCAGTGAGTTTGTCAATCCTATTTTTTCAGAAATCCAAAAGGTTTTGAAACCCATTCAACCCGTTTTTGATGTTCTGAATACCCGTATGCCTGTCCTATCGGATATTGGGCCACTGCGGGATATTTATGATTTAGACAGTAACGGCACTGTCACGCTATTAGAATTCGTCGGTAAATCCAGCGGCAATGAAAGTGCTGCAAAATTTCTCAATGCAGTCACCCAAATTGCGCAATTTATTAATAGTGTCCCCACGGGCGTAGGAGATGTCTACATTCCCCTAGGCAATCTGCGGCTAAACGACAGCCCCACAGCGGATTTGCGAGTAGCAGGTTTACTCGATAGCCTTAATTTAAGTAACTCAAGCTTAATTGATGATTTAACCAGTCTGTTACCGGGTGTTGATAACGTAACTCGTAATATTCTAGATAACTTCAAGAGCAATGCTAGTAATGCTAACTTCAGCGGAGGCTTAGCCTTTCCGTTATTGCAAAATCCCACCACTGCCTTGGGATTACTCCTAGGGCGCAACGTTTCACTATTCACCTTAGACTTACCAGCCCTAGGCACCAACTTTAACGTTAGTCAATTTTTCCCCATCCTTGGCCCCTTAGGCGTGCGCTTGAGTGGAAACTTTGACTTCCAAGCCGACTTTAACTTTGGCTACGACACCGAAGGCTTTAAACAGTTTGCCACAGCATTGGATGGCGGCTCGATCGACCCCAGTTTGATCTTCAACGGCTTCTACATCAGCGATACCGCATCTCCCGATGGCAGCGGTTCCGACGTTCCTGAAGTCAAGATTAACGCCAGCGTCCAAGCATCTGGGGAAATTAATGTTATCGTTGCTGCGGCTGGAGTGGGCGGCGGTTTATTTGCAACGGTCAACCTAGATTTACGCGATCGTGACCCTGCAACGGGGAATTCCGTCCCCTACGTCGATGGCAAAATTCGCCTTGATGAATTGGGTAAAAACTTTACGGCAAATGGCCCGCTCGGAATCTTTACCGCGTCGGGTAAGCTGACTGCGGGATTAAATGCCTATATCAAAGTCGGTGTTGACTTACCTTTTGTGGGCTTTGTGGGCTGGCAAGACTCCTTTGACATTGCAACTGCCACCCTCCTAGACTTTGATACAGATACCTCAAAACTAGCTCCTAATCCTGTCTTAGCTGAATTCGATCCGACCTTAGGCGCTAACGTACTGCGACTCAACATGGGGCCAAACGCAGCGGCTCGTCTGGTCGGAAATCTCGACGATGGTGACGAAACCTTTAAAGTGACCCGATCGGCGGATGGTAGTAAATTATTCGTCACAGCCTTCGGCTATACCCAGGAATTTGACGCTAGCACCGTCGTTAAGATCTATGCAGAAGGGGGGGCTGGCGATGACGTAATCGACATCGCTGAGGATGTGGCAATTCCAGCAGAACTCTGGGGCGATTTTAATCCAGCACGTAACCCAGGCCGCAGTGAATTTGGCAATGACAAGATTTTCGCAGGAGGAGCTGCTGCCATTCTCCATGGCGGGGCTGGAAACGACGAATTAACCGCTCGATCGGGCGATTCCCAACTCTTCGGGGAAGCGGGCGACGATAAGTTATTTGGCGGCAGCGGCAACGATACGTTATCCGGCGGAGAAGGGGACGATCGTCTCTACGCCAATGACGGTAACGACACCCTAGAAGGCAACGAAGGCGACGATTACCTCGATGCAGGAAAAGGCAATGATACCGTCTACGGCGGCGATGGCAACGATCGCATCAAGGGCGGAGACGGCAACGATACACTCTACGGCAACGATGGAACCGACATCATTGAAGCGGGCCAAGGCGACGATACAGCCTACGGGGGCGCAGGCAATGATTACATCTTGGATGAAGGCGAAATTGTAGTTGTCAGCAGTCCCGGTTCTCCGTCCATTCCACCCGGTGGCCCCGTTCTAGAAAATGTAGTGGTGATTCCGACGGAGGGCTTACTGATTCAAGTTAACCTGACTGCTGGGGGTGGCAATGACACGTTCTATGGCGAAACGGGAAATGATGTCCTGTTTGGCCAAGCGGGGGTAGATATCCTCTACGGTCAGGAAGGCGATGATTGGCTCGATGGTGGCGCTAATCGGGATTTCCTCTTGGGGGATTTAGGTACCGTCGATCGGGCAACAGAAACCGTAACGCTCACGCCAGGAAGTGGGGGCAATGATAAGCTTTTTGGGGGTAGCGGCAATGATGAACTTTATGGTCAGGATGGTGATGATGAACTCTACGGTCAAGCCAATGATGATGTCTTGATTGGTGGATTGGGCAATGATTTAGCGGATGGTGGAGCCGATCGGGACTGGGTACTGGGCGATGAAGGTAGCGTTAATCGCAACACCAACACGGTAATCCTCAGTACAGGCAATGGTAACGATACCCTTTTTGGTGGGACGGGTAATGATGATCTTTACGGCCAATTAGGCGACGATTTAATCTTTGGCGACAGTGCCCAAATCGTGAGTGTGAATGGCAGTACCGAACGAGTGGAATCGATCGACACGGCCAATGGCGGCAACGATCGACTTTTCGGTGGCTTAGGACGAGATGTATTACTGGGAGGCACCGGAGACGATCGGCTCTTTGGCAGCGATGAAACTTACAGCGAAGTCGGAGCCGCGAATCTTCTCTTTGGCGATAATGGCGCAGTTCTGCGACGCAAGGTCGATCGGTTTATCACTGAAGTCGCCTCCACCAATCCCACCCACGGCGGACGGGACGAGATTCAGGCCCAAATCAGTGATGTGATTGTGGGCGGTTCCGGTGGTTTAGATGCCCCTGGGGTGGGGGGCGATCGACTCTTGGGCAGTTCCGGCAATGACATCATTTTGGGCGATAACGGTCGGGTCGTCCGTCGCAATGACGGCCAAGTCGATCGCATCGAACCCTTATTTAACGATCAAGGGGGCGATGATCTGATCGAAGGTCGCACAGGTAGCGATATTTTACTGGGCGGCGGTGGCAACGATCGCATGATTGGGGGCAGCCAAAGTGCCAACGTGAGCGATGGAGTTGACTACATCTTTGGCGGCGGCGGCGATGACGCGATCGCAGGCGGCAACGCCACGATTACGGACAATGCCAATCCAGCAGCGCGGGTAATCACGAATCTCGACAGCAGCGCAATCGTCGATTGGCTCTTTGGCGATTACGGTCTCCTCACCTTTGTTGGCATTGGTGATGATTTAAATAGTCGCCTTGGCTTTAAAGTGCTGGATTACTTTGCCGCAACTTTGACCAAAGCGCAAAGTATTCTGGGTGAGGCGGAAGGCAACGATCGAATTGTCGGTAACTTCGGCACCGATCCGTTATTTGGGGGTGGCGGTAATGACACGTTACTAGGTGGCGAAAATGACGATCGTATCTTTGCCGACTACGGTGTGATGGAATTCACAAACGGTAGTCTAACCCGCCTAGCCAGCACTGAACCGAGTTTCGGAGGCAATGACGTTGTCGAAGGTGGCAATGGCAACGATTGGATCATTGGCGGGGCAGGCAACGAAATCAACCTTGATGGGGGTAATGACCAAGACATTATCCTGGGTGATAACGGTGAGATTTTAATCAACAACGGGATTGTCACGCAAACCCGATCGATCAATCCAGAATTTGGGGGCAATGATGTCATCACGGGAGGCAACCAAACGGATATTGTCATTGGTGGTAGCGGCAATGATCAGATTAATGGAGGAGTAGACGATGCTGCTGATATCCTGCTAGGGGATAATGGCATCGTCTACGGCAATACGAATAACCCCAATACTGCCAATGACATCATTTCGACCGATCCCACCTTTGGAGGTCGCGATCAGATTTCCGGGGGAGCGGGTGACGATATTATTTTAGGTGGTTCCGGCGGTGGAGATACCCTAGGACAGCTTGGTGACACGATTTCGGGCGATAGCGGAGACGATATCCTCTTGGGGGATGGGGGGCGCATTACTCGCAACGGCAATAACGAAGTCGAAAAAATTGAAACGCTATTCCCCAATAATGGTGGTAACGATATCATTAATGGTAACGCAGGCCGAGATATTGCCCTCGGGGGTGCAGGGGATGACACAATTTCTGGCGATGCTGACGACGACATTCTATTCGGTGATCACGGGGTCGTTGACTTTAGCGTAGATGAAGATCTAGAGACCTTGGATATCCTGAGATCGATCGACCCCGGTTTAGGGGGGAAAGATACGATTTTCGGCAACGATGGGGATGATATTGCCTTTGGAGGTGCGAATGATGACACGATCGACGGCAACAATGGCGATGACATATTGCTTGGCGACAATGGCCAAATAACCTTTGATAGCAATCAAGCCATTACCCAAATCACAACAACCGATGGTCAGATTGGCGGCAACGATCACATCAAAGGTTCCACAGGCAACGATCGGATACTAGGCGGATTTGGAAATGACGACCTCCAAGGCAACGCAGACGAAGATATTCTACTGGGCGACAATGGCGTTCTGGAATACGACCTCGATAACAACCCAGCAACCTTAGATTTAATTGCCACGATCGATCCCGCATTGGGTGGCAACGATGTCATTCAAGGCAACGACGATCGGGATATTGCCCTAGGCGGTGCCCAGAATGATACCATTAACGGTAACGGAGGCGAAGACATTCTCCTCGGCGATAACGGTCGCATTACCTACAGCAATGGCAAGATTCGTCTCATTGAAACTACTAACCCCACGATCGGGGGCCAAGATAATATTTTTGGGGATGATGGCAATGACATGATTCTAGGTGGTGCAGACGCCGATTATCTACGGGGTAATCATGGCAATGACACGATTCTAGGCGATCACGGAAAACTAGATTACGCCTATGCGGGTGATGACAAAGTTGCCGCTGATAGCAATCTCGACACCTTAGATTTTGTCACTACCACCGATCCCACCTTCGGCGGCAATGATTTAATCTTCGGCGATCGGGGCAGCGATAACCTCATGGGTGGTACGGGAAGCGATCGAATCTATGGAGACGAAGGGTTAGATACCCTCGACGAAGAATGGCAAGTTATCGGCAACGCTGACCTTAACGGAGACGGCGCAAATGATCTGCTGTGGCGCAATCAAATCACTGGGCAAAATCTGCTCTGGGTCACGCGAGATGGTAAATTCTCTGAAGCCGCTCCCCTACCAGATGTTACTGATCTCAGTTGGCAAGTGGTAGGCATCTTTGATCTCAATGGTGATGGCAAAAAAGACATTCTCTGGCGGCACAGCAATGGCACCCTCGTTGCCTGGAAGATGAATGGTATTACCTACGACTCCGATTACTGGTTTAACAATTCACCCGACAGTAGTTGGCAGTTATTGAGCATTGCGGATCTAGCGGGTAATGGAACTCCCTACTTTGTTTGGCGACATATCACAGGACCTGTTGTACTCTGGCAAATCCAGAATTTCCAAATAGCGGGAGGTGCAGTCTTAAATAACGCACCGGATAACGGCTGGCGACTAAGCCGAGTAGCGGATGTCACCAACGATGGGAAAGCTGATTTCCTATGGCAGCACACTGCTGCTAACATCACAGTGATTTGGGCTATGAATGGTACCAATATCATTGGCGGTAATGTCTTCAACAATTCGCCCGATCCTACTTGGACGATCGCGGCAACAGCAGACTTTAACAAAGATGGCAAGACCGATCTTCTCTGGAGACACACGATCGCGAGCATTTCAGTGATTTGGTTGATGGATGGGGTAAACATTATTGGTGGGCAGGTCTTCAATAATGCGCCCGATCCCTCTTGGCAAATTGCTAGCTTGAGTGACTACACAGGAGAGGGGCACACGGATATCGTTTGGCGACATAAGTTTGTGGGATTAACTGTATTGTGGCAACTGGATGGGGCCAATCTTGTCGGCGGTGCAATGCTTCCCTACGCCGATGAAAAAATTCTCGATCCCAGTTCGGCGGATTTAATTCTGGGTGACCATGGCAAGCTATATCCATCTCTACTGCGCGATCGAAATTATGTCTCGATCGACACCGCAGCCAATCAAGGTGGTGGCAACGATATTCTCTTTGGCAACCAAGGGGACGACACCATCCTGGGACAACAGGGACAGGATATTATCTACGGCGGTTCCGGCGAGGACGATATTCTCGGGGGCCACAATGTGCGAGGGGGAGCCGATGGCGCTGATCAGGTCGATGGGGGAGCTAATTCGGATGTTGTATTGGGTGATAACGGCCAAATTACCCGGCGGCCTCTCACAAACGGCGGTTGGCAGAAATACCCGGCTCCCTTTGCCGATACCATTCGCGATGTAATTCGCTTTGATGATGTCGATCGCGTTAGCGGCAACGATACTCTACGAGGCAGCGCTGGCGATGATATTTTACAAGGGCAAAGGGGAGATGATTGGCTTGACGGCGGTAAAGGCGACGATGAACTAATCGGCCAACTGGGCAATGATGTTCTGCTGGGTCGATCGGGACAGGACTTTGCCCTGGGCGATACAGGCGTCATTCTGCGAGATTACAACCCCGATGGCACCCCACGCTTAAATCGTAATCAGTCCTGGCATCGGGATGCGCTCTTGCTGGATGTGGCCAATTTAGTTGATAGCTACAACATCAATGCCATTCCAAATAGCGCTTTCCAGGATGCCAATATCGATAGTTTACTGATGACTTCTGCCGCCAATGGGCAGGGTGGTATCGATAGCCAAGTGCAAGCTCTCAGTTTCTTTGATGATGGAAATGATTATCTTGACGGGGGATCGGGTGATGATAGTCTGTTTGGACAGCGTGGGAACGATTCGATCTTTGGAGGTGAAGGCAATGACTACGCTGAGGGCAATGCTGGGGATGACACGATCGATGGCGGTTCCGGTGATGACTTTGTAGTGGGTGATAATGCAATAAATATTGCGCCGTTCAACCGAGAATTACCCACCGTTTTCCGTGGAATGCATTTAATTCAGCAAGGGGGTGGCCTGAATTTTGAGTTAGGTGAATTTGGCACGATCGTCATTCCCAACCTAAGTCTGCAACCCCAAACCAACGATGGACTTCTGACCACCGTGAGTTTGGCAGAACCGATTATCTTTGACACAGCCCCCCAAGCCCCGATCGCGCCTTTAAAGCGCAATGGCAAAACCTGGCAACCCTTAATTTCCCTGATTCCAGATCTCACCCATCATTTAGATTTGCTGTCAGGCAACGATCGCTTAAGTGATGTCAGTGGTAACAACACACTGATTGGAGACAACTACGCCAGCTTCCTCCCCCTACGCACAGGTAATGCTGAGATTGATAACAATCTGGATGACATCAATACGCTCCTGCACCACGTCACCTACGATCTCCACGACCTGGAATTAGCGCTACGCAATGGGCAGCCGCAACAGACTCTGAGCATGGCTAACGATCAAATTTTTGGAGGCAGCGATCGCGATTTAATCTACGGTGATGACCTCACGTTCTACAGTCCTTTCCTAGTACGATCGCCCAGTCAAATTGCACCATTAGGTAGCACTGTCAATGCGCTTAAACAGGTTCTTAGTCAGCTAAGCAATAGCTTGAATGCCAAGTTATTCAACGTTCCTAGCGCTTTACCTAATACCACCTTGTCTTGGAAAAACGATTTTATTCGCGGTGGCAATGGAGATGATTCCATTCTGGGCGGTGATGCCATGATGTTTGCACCATTGTTGAATAACTTTGATTACAACTTTGGTGATTTCTGGCGCTATGGCTATCGGCCTGTGAATAAGGCAGTAAGGCCAACTTTCCAAGAATTTGACTGGTATTTAAATAACGACAACCTTGAGGGAGGTGAAGGCAGTGACTTCATGATTGGTGGTTATACCAACCTGATTAGCCCGATCGTGACGCAAACTCCGACCACAGCGGATCAGGTTGTCAAATTCCGCAGCAGTTTGAATACCCTTATTGCAGATATTGAAAACGTCTGGATTCGGGAACTTCACAATCATACCTACGGTATTGACTACGCGAATCGTAACCGTAGCAATCGGTTGGTTGCTGGGAATACAGTGATGAATGGAGGCAATGGCAACGATGTGATGATTGGCGACAATGCATCCATTCGTCTACCCATCCTGAATGGTCAAGTGACGCTAGGAATTCAAATTCAAGGCGGCGACTTGGATATAACCGAAGAAGGCCACAATTTCTTTGGCAAGCTGCCCCACGCCTATGACACGCAAAATCGCAATCTCGATAGCGGATTTGGCCAAGACCAAATGTTTGGCGGCAGTGGTACGGATGTAATGCTAGGTGAGCAGTTCTTTGATTGGCTCTACGGTCAGGAGAATTATGACTATCTATTTGCCGGACGCGGAGGAGACTTTGTCGATGGCGGCAGCGATAGTGATAACTTAATTCGCTACTATGCCAATCCCAGTCCTGATGATGTCACCGCGATCACTCCCTATATTCGACCCAAGTTGCAATTACTCTTAAGCCCCCATCTATTGCAATACCTCCAGGAAATTACCGCGAATCGCAACACCTTAGCCCTAGAAGGAGAATTGCTAATGCAGTATCCCAATTAGATCTCAGGCAGGCCGCTTTTAAGTTTTCTAGTTTCCACGGTTTCAATTTCAGAGTGCAGATCACCACCAACGAACGATCGAGGAGAAGATTGAAATGAAGGAAATCACATTGGGTGTAGCAGTCACTGTAACGGCGACCTTAACCTCTATGATGGGTGCCCAGGCAGCCCAGGCCCAGGAAAAACTGGAATCGATCGATTCCCCCGAAACTGACTTGCCATCAGAGATTATGCCTGTGCAGGCCAAGCGAGCCAGTTCGTCTAATGCCTCTGCATCAGAGACCTCCCAGCAGATTGCCCGCGCGACGGTAGATGTTACAGAACCCACGATCGAATTTTCAGCGGGGCCCTCTGTAGAGTCCTCTGTAGAGTCTTCTGTAGAGTCCTCTGTAGCCAGTACTCGCTTGGAGAAGACAACAGCAGCAGAATCGCTCATGCCTCAACTGCCGCTCAAAACAACGTCAGTAATTCCAGAAAAAGTCGCGATCTCAGAAAAAGTAGTCGTCCACGATCGTGTCCTCCTCACCACGACCGCTGCGGCTCGTCCAGTTGCCGTCAGTCCCTCGCAGGCGAAGCCAGTCGCCGAGATCGCGCCTCCCCTCAGAACCGATTCCCCCTTGGCAACGGGTAATCAATCTACAGCATCGATCGGAACTAAAGCCAATCCCACCACCTCATTTTCTCCAGAATCGACTGTTTCTCCAGAATCGACTGTTGTTGCAGATAGTTTGCAAGACAAGATTCAACAATTGGAACAGCAACAACAAAAATTACAACAAGAATTAAATCTACTACGCCAACAGGTTAGTGATAGTCAAGCTAAAAATCTAGAAATTACCCGTGAAGATTTACCAGAAGGGCTTACGGTCACGGGACAAGCGCTTTTCCTCAAGCCACGTAATAGTAATATTATGGATTTTGCGCGGGTTAACGATTCATTCAATACTGCTGTGGGTGGGCAGTTGGCGACTTTGGACTATGACCAATCCACGGCGTGGCGGGTGGGCGTCAACTATGCACCGAAGCAAAGTCCCTGGGAATTTGGCGCAACCTATACCTTCTTCAGCGCAGACAACCAAGCTACAGCCACTGAGCCAACCCGCAGTGATGGAACCCCTGGCCGTTTGCTGGCCACCTACGCCCACCCCTTCCAAAATCAACGGGCTGCCAGTGCCACCGCAGAAGCTAGCTTGGACTACGACCTCGTAGATCTAGACGTTGCCTATAATTTGCGCCCTAGCAAAAATCTGAATATTAAACTTTTTACCGGATTGCAAATTGCCAATCTCGATCAGTCCATGGCGATTCGCTATGACGGTCAGGACTTTTCTCCCAACGGCGGCACAGTGAATTCGGTCAATGATTTCAATGGGATCGGCCCAAAATTAGGGGCGGAAATGCGCCTGATGCTGGGTAGTGGGTTCAGTGTGTATGGTCGGGGTGGGGCTTCGCTGCTCTTTGGCAATGCAAAATTCCGCTACCAGGAAACCTTTGGCTCGGAAACGGTGGCGGATCTAAACTTCGATCGCAAGCAAACGCTCCCAACGGTGAATTTTGCGGTGGGGGTAGATTGGACAGGCCAACTCAGTAAAACGGCGAAACTCTCGATCGGTGCGGGCTATGAATATCAACACTGGTTTAATGCAACCCGCGACATTCGCTTTGTAGACGATGCTAGTCCTGCGATTTTTGCAGAGCGTCAGGGCGATCTAAGTATGCAAGGCTTCTTTGTGAAAGCTGGTATTTCCTTCGTGTTTTAGGAACAAGGCGAAGGCTGCAATCCGATCTCCCCCCATTGCATAAATCCTAGAAATCAGGAAAAAATCGAGAAGCTATTGGATCATTCCGGCTTCTCTTTTTAATTGCATTCCGCTTGCAACATGTTGAACCCATCCGCTATCCATATTTTTGTCTACGGTACGCTGAAACCGGGGTATGCTGCCTACGATCGCCTTTGCGCTGGACGGACGATCGCAGAAGTCCCCACGATCGTGCCAGGCTCTCTCTACCATTTGCCCCTAGGCTATCCTGCAATAACGCTGGAAACCCATTTAGATATCCAATTAGACCAGCTCCAAACTCCAGACCAATCCCGACAGGTAGACCCGTCCCAACCCAATGTTACAGGTGTGAAACACTGGGTTCAGGGTTACTGCTTATCGTTTCGTGATCCTCAAATTTTAGAAACACTAGACGACTACGAACACCATGACTGGGACGACCTTCTGCAAGTCTGTCCCCACCATCCCCATGGCAATGATTATTCCAGGATCCAAAAAACAGTCTATACTCCCTCTGGACAAGTTTTTGGCCCAGCTTGGGTGTACGCAATGACGCTAGACCAAATCGATCGACTGCAAGGAAAGTTTGTTTCCAGCGGAGTTTGGCAAGGAGGATCCTAATTCTGCCAAGATCCTAGCTAAGCCATAAATTGGGACAACCCCTGCCCGCCTAGATTTTAGCCTGACATCTAGCTTACATCTAGCCTGCATCAGCGGACATCAGCGTTCTGAATTCTGGTGGGAGCAGCATTATCGTCAGCCACCGCACTCTTGGAAATGACCAAAACGGGCTGATCCAACGCAACTAATAAACCGCTATCCCCCGTACTTGCCGGAGACACCGCCGTTTCCGAAATTGGCTGAGACTGAGGAGACACCTTAGCGACTTGAGAACCATTGGTTTTGGTTGCATTATTCGCCATTTGGGGGCTATACCCCATGGGGGTGAGGTTCGATACCATTGCTACGGCAACGGCAGCCGCTGCGGCCATACCACCGCCCCATAGAACGGTCAAACGAGGTCGCCGATCGACCTTTTGCATGACTTGTTCAATAGTTTGATCAATCGGTTGCATAGGTTGAGGCGCAGGCAACGATTGAAACCCTTGACGGAGCTTGACTAATCGCTGATGGAGTTGCTGCATCTTGGCATCTTCCACCAACCAGCTCTCCACTTGACGCCGCTCATCAGCCGTGACTTCACCGTCTAAGTAAGCACTGAGGAGTTCAAAGCGATCGCGCTGGACATTCATCACACCACGACCCGATTCTGGAAATTCATTGGGGGCGGACAGCATAGACTTTTCGCGGATCAGAAGCTAAACAACAAGTACACAGAATTGATTCTAAACTAGGATTCCCACTCAGCCCGTCCATCAAGAACCCTCCTAGGGAATCAATCCATTAGGGCTCCTTTCAGGTCTTGTGTTCTAGGCGAGGTGTAGGGTCAACTCATCCTAGCAAAGCCCCCTCCAATCTTCATCCCTCTAAATAAGGTTGAAGCTGTTCCTGAAGGCGGAGGCGGGCGCGGGCAATGCGAGATTTAACGGTACCCAGAGAAACGCCAGTAATTTCAGCAATCTCTTCGTAAGCCATGCCTTCAATTTCTCGGAGGACAATGGTGGTGCGAAAGACCTCCGGCAAATCTGCGATCGCCAATTGTAGCTGATCGTAGAACTCCCGACTGGTCATCTCTTCCACTGGCCCCGGTGCATCGGAGGCAATTTCCCAATCCACTTCGCCATCTTCCACAGACAACGGTGCGTCTAGGGAAAGAGGAGCAGCATTACGCTTCCGTTTGCGCAACTCGTCATAGAACAAGTTGGTCGCAATCCGACTCAGCCAACCCCGAAATTTAACCGGTTCCTGCAATCGCTTGATATTACGATAGACACGGATCCATACTTCCTGTGCCAAGTCCGATCGATCTTGCCAATCCGGTGCTAAGTGATAAAGCACCTTGTCCACATGGGATTGATGCCGACGCATCAATTCGGCAAACGCAGCTCGCTCCGGGCGATGCCCCGTTTGGCATTGCAGCACCAAATCGTAGTTAGAGAGTTTATCGACTTGCACAGACGTTTGAGGAACCATGACCTCAACCGCAGACCAGGACGCAGAAATAGGCTGACTCATAGGAAGAAACGAGCTAAAACACAGTCTAAAACAACTGTCTAACGACGGTTTAAAACGTGGATAACGCTTTCCTCTAGTGACCCTATCCCTAACAATAAAGTTCCCGACGAAGTTGAAACTCACTGATCTACATCGGTCTGAGCAATGTCATCTGATCCATGTCAGTGGCTGCTTCGGTCTGAACGGTTTACCTGAATCTGAGTTGATTGAATATAGTGATTGAAACAACGGATTGTCTACCCGATAGCGACATGCCGTATCAGGAATACACCATAACTCAGGATGGGCCTTCTGGCGCATTTAGGGTAGATGAATCCAATATCCCTGCCAAATATCCGTGAAAAAAGGCACCTCAAAGGGTACCTTATGGACTGGAATGGTGGATCTTGTAATTGAACGAGCCTGTAATTGAACCAGTGGAACAAATAGACACCAAGGAGTGGGCTGATTAACACCGAGCACGGGCTAGGCCCGGATCCTTACCCTAAAGCCAGAGGTTTCTACACAGCTGGAGCCAGGGTAGGTAAGGCAGCATTATGGGGGAGCAAGGTAACAGCGCCAGCCTTATGGACAGGCATGGCGGGCAATTTCATCAACAAGTAGAGTGCGATGGTCAGAATGGTGGCTAGGATAAATTTCTCAACCATACGGCTTCCCTCTTTTAACTCTGCATGACAGTAAAAGCAGCCCATAGTCGGTGAATTCCGTATAAAAATTTCATAAGATTCCTATTGTTTTGTCAAAATCCCATGAAGCCTCCTAGAAATCTCTGTGCCTCCGATGGCCCAAAAGAGGCTGGGCCCGTCTGATTGTGCAATTCGAGGGTTCTTGCGCTAGGGTGAGAAGGGTAGGTTGAAGATTATCAAGTTGGGTATGACCGAGGTATGGCGGTTAAGGCACACAAATCAGTTCTTGCTCGCCATTTGATGCTGTTGTTCATCATGGGTGGGATTTTGGTTGGGCTGGGTCAGCGGAATGGCCTGAATCGCTATGCCCAAGCATTTCAATCATCTACCCCTCTGGATACATCGACGCCTTCAGAACCGCAAGAAATGGGGCCTCGTGCCTACGATACTCGGTTGGTGGTGGATTTGAGCGATCGCGTGGTCTATCTTTACCGCCATGACAAAATTAAAGCTAGCTACCGGGTAGCGATCGGGCAAAAAGGGTGGGAAACTCCTACGGGAAATTTTCGGATTAAACAAATGATCCCCCATCCCACCTGGCAGCATCCTTTAACTGACGAAATTTTTCCCCCCGGTTTAGAAAATCCCCTGGGCGATCGGTGGATTGGGTTTGCGGCAGATACCACGATGAAAATTGGGTTCCATGGAACTCGTGAGACAAGTAGTATTGGCAAGGCCGTTTCCCATGGCTGTTTGCGTATGACCAATCAAAATGTTCGATCGTTATACGAGGAAGTTTCCCTGGGAACAGTCGTCACTGTTCGCCCATAAATCAGCCTGTAAATCAATCTAGGAATGGCGTTAGTCCCAAAGTTTTCTAGGGCATTCTCCATACATGGCTTTGTACAAAAGTTTCTACCTAACATTGCGCAATGTTGAATGCAGAACTGAGTAGAAAGTTAATGTATCAAGTCAATGTAGAAAGTCAAGCGCCGATTGCCTACCGAGGAAGTTCCCATGCTAAGTCAGATGCAGCGTCTGAGTGTTGAAGCCGATGGTCGCTACGCTACCGATGAAGAGCTCAAATTTTTGGCCACCTATTTGAGATCCTATGACCAGCGCTTACAAACCTATCAGAAACTGCAAAGCTCGGAAACAACCCTGATTCAGCAGGTTTACGATCGCGTGCGAACCAAGGATCCGAATACATTTCGTAATGGAAATACCGATCACACCAGTATTTGCAAGCGCGACATGTCGATGAACCTACGGTACGCAGCTCTCGCGATGTTACTAGATGACACAGATACCTTGCGAGAAAAGCATTTGTTTTGGTGTCAGACCATTATGCGCGCTTGTGGTATCCAACGGAAGTGCAATCTCATTTACTCCACCATGCAAGAGGTCACTCAACAACAACTCGACCCCGCGCAGGCTCGTTTGATTAACGGAGTCCTTGAACAAACTCAGCGATTGCTGGGTGGCGTCTAATGTTGTGCCTAGCCTAATTTTGCTTAGCCTAACTTTGCCTGGTCTAATTTTGCGCAATCGTTTATTTGCCTAGCATTCCACGCAGCCTAGCATTTCACACAGCCTAGTATTTACACCAGTCCCTTTCCTCTTCGCACATCCACTTTCAGCAATCCTGCTTGAAGTTCATTCTGAAGCATTCTTAAGGAACATTCTGAGGCATTACGATGACTGTGACACTGATTCACCAGAGTTCTGCGAAACGCACTAATCCCAAGAAACATAACCATTACGGGTTTCAGGATTTCTTTCAATTCGATCCTGACAAGGGCACGATCGTGGATTGGAACAATAGCCAAAACATCATGGCGACCGAAGATTTTATCATCGGCTTAGTGGAAGGGTTGGAAGAGGAAGTAGGAACCGCTTCCGCTGCAACGATGTACACGATCGGTTGTGAGTGGGGTCAGAAAGATGCCTTCTTTTTCGAAAAATGGTTTGAGAAGGAATTCGATCGTCCTGTCCGCCAAACAAGTTTGATGTTTCTCCTAGAAACTTGGTGGTGGCCGTTTACTGCCCAGGGCTGGGGTCGGTGGGAAGTCGATCTCGGCGATCGTCGCCAAGGTTTTATGTTCATCAACTTATTTGACTCTGCGGTCGCTCGAACCCTGGGGGATGTGGGTAAACCCGTTTGTTTTCTCTACGCAGGGCTGTTTGCTGGCTTCTTTACCGAAATGGTGAAAAAACAACTGAGCTGCATTGAAATTCAGTGTTACTCCATGGGCGAAACCTATTGCAAGTTTTTGCTTGGTGGGAAGGAGCGCATTGATGCAGCAGCCTTTTGGATGAATGAAGGCGCAACCGCAAAAGACATTGAAAAACGCCTGCGTTCCGGAGAATTAAAATGATGGGTTTTGCTGAACCGACCTTGCCCCAAGACTGGCTTCTGACGCCAGTACAGCGTTTTTTGAGTCAGGTAAATTGGGAGGGGATTGAAGAAAGTCAGCGATCGCGATCGCTAGGGACATCGAGTCAACCGACCGGCGTTGATCCCAACTCACCCCTGCCTCTGAGCTTGACAGTCAGCCAGTTTATGACAGCGGTGAATTGGGAGGGAGCCATCATGGTAGATGTGAATGCGCTACCGACTGAGTTAACTGCGCTCGACGATCTGTTAGGTGATGCGGATGATGCCAGCGATAAAGAACCGAAATTTACCCTCACCGATTTTTCAGATTTGTTTTAAAGGAGTTTGAGCCATGCATCCTGTGATTGAAACGCTGTTTGATGAAGCTGAAAATGGGTATATTCCGCCAGACACCTTAGCAGAGATGAATCAGTACATGAAATCTTTGCCGGAGCGACTCGCAGCCTATCGCACCCTCCGCGATCGCGAAATTCCAATCATGCAAAAGGTAGCGGATGAACTGCAATCACAATTCAGTGGGGAAACCGTAGAACGGCTAGAACAAAGCCTAAAAGCAGGAATTCTGGCAGTTCGGCACTGTGCCATGGCGATGTTGATGCAGGATGAACGCTATCTAGAGGAACGCCTGTTAACTTGGTTGGAGGAAACCAGCCAAATTTACAATACCCAATCAATCGATCGCGTCCTTTATCCGTTAATTCGAGATCATCTCAACCAGATCTTGAATGCTAATCAAATGCGGTTATTTGAGCCTTTCTTCAGCAAAGTGCACCACGGCGTTGTATCGAGTGAAGAAGATTCCTTATTAACCGTTGCAGGGATTTTCTAGACTAAACCCGTTAGCCTAGGAAATCTTCTTGATGTTTTCCATGAATCTTTTGCAATGACCTAATCACATATTGCGGACATTTATCAGCCATGATTTCTGTTGAGGATCTACTGGTCAAAAATACATTGCCAGGAAACTACTACGCCAACCAAGCCTATTTTCGAGGCGACTTGGAAATGGGGCTACTAGAGAATCGACGGGGCGATCGACTGTTGGCAATTCCCAAGAGTTTGATCCAAGCGATTTACTCTGGCCTGAACCAAGAAACAGGACAAGCTTCTCGCCTCGTTCTATTCAACTGTGGTCGCTGGTGGGGCAAAAACTTCTACAATCGCTTCCGGGATGAGGTCTCTAACTACTACAGTGCACCGATCGTGGATATGAGCATGGCAGAATTTTTGCAATGTCTACGCAATTGTTGGGCCACCTATGGTTGGGGCAAGCTAGAATTTGACCAAACCTATCATCAGCGGGGCTTTTTGATCATCAAAACGCAAAACTCGAGCTTTGCAGACCACGGCTTAGAAGGGCAATCTTTGCCAGCCTGCTCCCTGGAAGCCGGGGTTTTATCCTCCTTTTTTAGCCAACTGACTGGGCGCGACCTCCATTGTGTGCAAACCGATTGTGAATCCTTAGGCGCAGAATGCAATACCTTTGTGATTGGGTTGCGTAAACGTTTGGAATCGGCTGAAGCCATGGTAGAAAACGGCCTTGACCATAATTCCATCATGCCTCGTTTGTGCGGCTAAGCGGATTTTTAAAGATTCGGTTAACATGCGCGATCTTTGACCGGGGACAGTCTAGCAAGTAAATTCGGTGTCTTGTCCAAACTGAGTGTATTACCCCAATATGCTGAGGAGCACTGATTGTGGCTACGCAAAAAAAAAGCTCCAAATACAGACTCCTTGGGCTAATCGGTCGGGGACAGTTTGGTCGTGTCCACTGTGCAATACATCGATCGACCGGACAGCTAGTGGCCCTCAAGGAATTAGATCCCGTTCGTTTTCCGACCCATCAGTTTCTGCGTGAGTTACGCTTTTTACTCACATTGCACCATCCCAATATTGTGACCTGCTGGGCCTGTGAGCATTCTCCCACCGGGCGTTATCTCGTGATGGATTACTGTGAGGGGGGAACGTTGCGTAACCTACTGGATGCCTACGGATCCTTACCGATCACCCTCGCACTGTCGATCGTGGAAGATATTCTCGCGGGATTGGCCCACGCCCATGCCTGTGGCATTATCCATTGCGATATCAAGCCAGAAAATATTCTGCTGCATCTCCATGACCAAGGCTGGACAGCGCGACTGTCGGACTTTGGAATTGCCCGATTAAGCCAAGAGTTAACGCCCCACAGTGGTTTCACAGGATCCCCAGCCTATATGGCTCCTGAGCGTTTTTATGGGCAGCAGTCCATGACAGCAGACACCTATGCAGTCGGGGTCTTGCTCTATGAAATGTTGGTGGGCGATCGACCCTTTACGGGTACGCCTGGAGCCTTAATGGCCGCCCATTTCAGTCAGGCCGTCTGTTTTCCAGGCAACATCCCTGAGGCATTACAACGCTTTCTGCGTAAAGCGCTGGCTAAGCTGCAAGCCCAACGGTTTCAGTCCGCAGGGGAGATGTTGGTCGCACTCCAACAAATGCAACAGGCTGAGTCTGCCCCCTCCCATTCTCTCAATCATCTGCCCCAACCCTGGCTTGCACCATTAGTTGAAAGGCAAATCGTCGAATGGCAGACTCTACCCACCATTAGCTGGGTTCCACCTACTCCCTTACCGTCGAGTCAGCCTTCCCTCACAGGTGATGCCACGCAAACGATCTATGCCCATTCACTCCAGGGCCATTGGAGGGCAACCTTAGAAACAACTACAGGACAGCTTGAAATTCGATCGGGCAACCATTACCAATCACGCTACAGCTTAAAATTGCCGACCCCGATCGCCAGAGAATGCGTCGTGCAAATCGTCCCACTCAGCAGCAAACATCTCGCGATCGTGATCCGGAGTCAGCGGCAACCGCAAGCCCCTGGGATCAGTCCCACCACGCAACTACTAATTATCAATCGGCGGGGAAAGCGCGTGGGAGATCTCCGGCTAGACCTCGATCTTCAACAACTCTGGTCTGGATCCACACCCTATCAAGTCTGGGCCACCGAGGCAGGAGATCGAACCAGCATCCTATTCATTCAGTTCAAACCTTTTACAATTCGTCGCATTGCTCTCAATATCAATCCCCAGCATGTGATCAATACAGAGCAAGGAACGATCGTTCTCGACGCGCAAGGTCAGGGCTGCTTGTTAGACAAGGCGGGGGGATTCCAGTCTAAAATTCAACGCCCGATCGAGCCCCAATCTCCCGCTGCCCAGGTTCAATCAGCCGCTGCCGTTAATCAGCTCATCTGAGAATCTCTTCAACAAAGATGAAGAAATATAACGAAATGGGACGGCCTATGCTCTAAACTAGATCCCCGAACTCATTTACTCAACATACCTCCATGGCCTTGGATTGGTTAACGCCTAGCCACTTCGTGATTCTGGGATTTCTCGTCTGCTTTGCGATCGTCCACAGTGGGCTGGCCGCCCTCCGATCGATCGGGGAAGCCAAAATTGGGGCGCGGGCCTATCGCATTGTGTTTGCCTTAGCCAGCCTGGGGTTGGCGGTTCCCATGGTGATTTATTTTTTCAATCATCGTTACGATGGGGCGCAACTATGGAATCTCCAGGGCGTTCCTGGCATACAGACAACGGTTTGGATCTTGTCGGCAATTTCCTTCCTATTCCTCTACCCCGCCACCTTTAATTTGCTGGAAGTGGCCGCCCTTAAAAAGCCACAAGTTCATCTTTACGAAACAGGCATTATTCGAATCAGCCGCCATCCCCAGATGGTAGGGCAAGTAATTTGGTGTTTTGCCCATCTGTTGTGGTTAGGTACAAGCTTTATGGTCGTGACCTGTGCAGGGTTAGTCGCGCACCATTTATTTGCGGTATGGCATGGCGATCGCCGCTTAGCCCAGCGCTATGGGGAAGCCTTTAATCAGGTCAAAGATCGTACTTCTGTGATCCCGTTTTTGGCCATTTTGCAGGGTCACCAAAGTCTCAAATGGCAAGAATTTCTGCGACCGGCCTATGTGGGCGTCGGCGGCTTTGTTCTCTTGTTCTGGTGGTTACATCCCTTGCTCATTCAGGGCACGAGCCGACTGTATTGGTAGATTCTGAGGGAGAAGATTCTGGACAGAGGACATTCTGACTGGTTAGGTCTGAGTCAAGAAAACTCTACCGATGGCGGAAAATCATTTAGCCAACCCTTTAGCATCTCTTCAGGATCTTCTGACACGGGATCTTCTGACAATTGTGCAATTGCAGGGTTGAAATATTTTGCTGCGCATTAGACATCATGATTCCACGTAGCGAAAATGTGAAACACCCTGGTAGACTGATCCCTAAGGAATAGTAAAAGTGCTTAACAAGCTATGCCATCGGTTATTAATGAGCAGGCATTTGCCCAAGAGGTTCTCCAATCTTCAACCCCTGTTTTAGTTCATTTCTGGGCACCCTGGTGTGGGGTCTGCCGTATGATTGAACCGGCCTTGGAACGAGTTCGATCGGAGTTTGGGGAGTCCCTGAAGTTGGTGGGGATCAATGCTGATGAGAATCTCAGATTAACAAGTAGCTATCGAATTACGAATTTGCCAACGGTCTTAGTTTTCAAAGAAGGGCGACTTTTACACCGCATCGAGCAACTTCACCGCAAAGATGAAGTCAAATCGTCTCTAGAGAAGGTTCTATCCCTCATCCACTAGCCATGAATACGATCGCAAAAGGGTGGGCAAGATTGCCTACCTTTTTTGTGATGTGGGATAGGCTATTAAGGGTATGTATGGAAGAATAGTCACTTCAATTAGGCGTGAGTAATGGAACCGATCTATGAGTACGCCTGGATCATTCCGGTATTACCTCTGATGGGGGCAATGCTGGTGGGTTTGGGTCTAATCTCCTTCAACAAAGACATGAACCGTCTGCGGAAGGCGACCTCCACGTTTATCGTGTCGCTGATCGGCACAGCGATGGTTCTGTCCTTCAGTATTTTGTGGAGCCAGTGGCAGGGCCATGCTCCCTATACCCGCATGATTGAATGGGCAGCAGCGGGGGATTTCCACCTGCAAATGGGCTATACGATCGATGCCCTCACCTCAATGATGTTGGTCGTGGTGACGACCGTAGCCTTTTTGGTGATGATTTACACCGATGGCTACATGTCCCACGACCCCAGTTATGTCCGGTTTTATGCCTATTTAAGTTTATTTAGTTCCTCAATGCTGGGTTTGGTGATCAGCCCGAACCTAGTGCAAGTTTATGTGTTCTGGGAACTGGTGGGGATGTGTTCCTACCTGCTGATTGGTTTTTGGTTCGATCGTAAACCCGCAGCAGATGCTTGCCAAAAGGCATTTGTGACCAACCGTGTGGGTGACTTTGGCTTGCTACTTGGCATCCTCGGGCTGTACTGGTGTACCCGCAGCTTTGACTTTGGCACGATCGGCGAGCGACTCCAGGATCTCGTAGCCAATGGCACCGTCAGCGGTGGACTAGCCGCCCTGTTAGCCATCCTGGTCTTTCTCGGCCCCGTCGCCAAGTCTGCCCAATTTCCCCTCCATGTCTGGCTGCCAGACGCAATGGAAGGTCCAACGCCGATTTCTGCGCTTATTCATGCAGCCACGATGGTGGCCGCTGGTGTGTTTCTGATTGCCCGCATGTTTCCCGTCTTCGAGCACATTCCAGTGGCAATGGATGTTATTGCTTGGACGGGTGCGATTACTGCCTTCATCGGAGCTACGACCGCAATTACACAAAACGACATCAAGAAAGGGCTGGCCTACTCCACCATGTCGCAGTTGGGCTACATGGTCATGGCCATGGGCGTCGGAGCTTATAGTGCTGGTTTATTTCACCTGATGACCCATGCCTACTTCAAAGCCATGCTGTTCTTGGGATCAGGTTCCGTGATCCATGGCATGGAAGGCGTGGTTGGCCACAATCCAGCCTATGCCCAAGACATGCGATTGATGGGTGGATTGCGAAAATACATGCCCATCACCGCCATCACCTTTTTGATTGGGACGCTGGCGATTTGCGGGATTCCGCCCTTTGCGGGATTCTGGTCGAAGGACGAAATTTTGCACCAAGCCTACGAAGCCAATCCTGCCCTCTGGGGTGTTGGATTTATCACCGCTGGGATCACGGCGTTCTACATGTTCCGTATGTATTTCAGCACCTTTGAGGGCGACTTCCGAGGGCAAGATGCTGCGGTGCTGAATGTGATCGAAGGGGAACAACTGCGCCGCATGGGCATTGCCGCTGGCCCTGGCGCGATGCATTCCAAGGAACTGAGTGCCAAAGCAGATCATGGCCATGATCATCATGATGATCACCATGCCAGCAAACCCCATGAGTCTCCCATTACAATGACGCTGCCCTTGATGGTTTTGGCAGTGCCTTCCATCGGGATTGGTTTGTTAGGAACCCCCTTTGCCAACTACTTTGAAGCCTTCATCCATGCACCGGGTGAAGTGTTCCATCAAGAAGCAGTGGATCTGCCGGAATTCTTGATCATGGGCGGTAGCTCAGTGGGCATTGGCCTGATTGGTATCACGATCGCGCTGATGATGTACCTCCAGAAAAAGATTGATCCCGCTAGCATCGCTGAGAAATTCCCTAGCCTGTACAACCTGTCTAAGAACAAGTGGTACTTTGACGAAATTTATGATGCGGTCTTTGTGAAAGGATCCCGTCGTATCGCTCGCCAAGTCTTGGAAGTGGACTATAAGGTAGTCGATGGGGTAGTCAACTTAACGGGTTTGGTCACCTTGCTGACGGGGGAAGGCTTGAAATACTTTGAGAATGGACGGGCGCAATTCTATGCACTCATCATTTTCGGGGCAGTTTTGGGCTTTGTGATTGTCTCAGGGATCACAGGATAGCCTTTGGGCAATAACCCATGATGTAGAGGCACAATACGAGTCATCTCGTAGATTGATTAAGTCTTCTATTCCAAGAACGATCGCTGTGAGAGCGATCGTTCTGCATTTTTAGCAAACATTAAATTTTATGGAACTTTCTGTGGGGTTTCTGGTGAATTGGGATCGTTAGAAGTTTGTGTGATCGCCTCAACCTGCGGTTTACGTCCTATCAATCCACAAAACCCTAGCAATCTTTCTATGAAGTTCTGTAAAACTTGAAGAAGTACTGCAATTTTTTAGCCTTTCGTTTCTGAGTGTTTAGAATTTTCCTAACAGGCGGTAAAAGCTTGTTATAGATTGCAACTTAACTATTAGCGGGTAGATCGATCTCAACTGCAAGCTAAGGCTTTTCCAATGCGGATTCTCTACTGCTAATAGGCTCACATCGAACCCGAAGACTCCCATGTTGACAGCTAACTTTCCCTGGCTGACGACAATCATTTTGTTTCCGATCACGGCCTCGCTGCTGATCCCCTTCATCCCAGACAAAGACGGTAAAACTGTCCGCTGGTATGCATTGATTGTCGGGCTGATTGATTTCATATTGACCGTCGCAGCCTTCTACCTGGGGTTCGACCTCAATAATCCAGACCTGCAACTCTTCGAGCGCTATGCTTGGGTACCGCAACTGGATCTCAACTGGTCGGTGGGAGCGGATGGCCTGTCCATGCCCCTAATTCTGCTGACAAGCTTCATCACCACCTTGGCCATTCTGGCGTCTTGGCCCGTCAGCTTTAAGCCCAAGCTGTTTTATTTCCTCATGCTCATCATGTACGGCGGCCAAATCATGGTGTTTGCCGTGCAGGATATGCTGTTATTTTTCCTGGCTTGGGAAATGGAGTTGATTCCCGTTTACCTTATGCTCTCCATCTGGGGTGGGAAAAAACGACTCTACGCAGCTACTAAATTTATTCTCTATACGGCAGGCGGATCCCTTTTTATTTTGGTCGCTGCCCTCGCGATGGCCTTTTATGGCGATACGGTTACCTTTGATATGCGATCGCTGATGGCGAAAGACTTTCCGGTTAATTTCCAACTGTGGATGTACGGGGCCTTTCTAATTGCCTACGCGGTCAAACTGCCGATTATTCCCCTGCACACTTGGCTACCTGATGCCCACGGGGAGGCAACGGCCCCCGTTCACATGTTGTTAGCGGGCATTCTGCTCAAAATGGGCGGTTATGCGATCGTCCGCATGAATGCAGAAATGCTACCCGGTGCCCATGGCATTATTGCCCCGGTGCTCGTCATTCTAGGGGTAGTGAATATCATCTACGCTGCCCTGACCTCCTTTGCCCAGCGCAACCTCAAACGCAAGATTGCCTATTCCTCCATCTCCCATATGGGATTTGTAACGATCGGGATCGCTTCTTTTACCGATTTGGGCTTAAGTGGGGCTGTGTTGCAAATGGTTTCCCACGGATTAATCGGAGCCAGCCTCTTCTTCTTAGTTGGAGCAACCTACGATCGTACCCACACCCTGATGCTGGACGAAATGGGCGGTGTAGGTCAAAAAATGCCGAAAATTTTCTCCATGTTCACGGCTTGTTCCTTAGCATCCTTGGCCTTACCTGGGATGAGCGGATTTGTGGCGGAACTCATGGTCTTCGTCGGCTTTGCCACCAGTGATGCCTACTCACTAACCTTCCGCATCATCATTGTTCTTCTCGCTGCGATCGGGGTGATTTTGACCCCCATTTACCTCCTCTCCATGCTGCGGGAGATTTTCTATGGACCAGAAAACAATGAACTGGTCTCCCACCAAGTGCTAATTGATGCTGAACCTCGGGAAGTCTTTATCATTGCTTGCTTGCTCGTACCAATCATCGGCATTGGCTTTTATCCCAAGCTATTGACCCAAATTTACGATTCCAAAACAGTGCAACTGACCGAAAAACTCCGGAGCAATGTACCCGCCTTAGCCCAAGGGGCCAGCCAGGAACCCTTAGCTTTGCGAGAAGCGATCGTTCAACCTGCGCCCGTTGTCCTTCAGTAGGTTTGATGTACTTTAGTCAGTTTGATGTCCTTCAGTAGGTTTCATCAATTTGAGAAAGAGGATGATGTTCTCATCCTCTTTACTTTTAGGCTGAATCACGTAAGTTCTACCAACAAGCGTGGCCCTCACAAAATCCCCTATCCTGTTCACTTGCGGGGGTCGAGGGACTCTATCCCCCGACAAAGCAGGGGGCATCGATCAGTTCCCTAATTTCTGCTGCGAAGCAGACCCGACGATCGATCTACCCCACGAATTTATCAACCTGATGTTAATCAGGTTTGGACATAAGCTGGCGTTCTCTAACTAGCAACTGGCTAGTTACCCCCAAGGGTGGCACCTTATTTATTCAAGTCGGTTTAATTCAAGTCGGGATCAAAGTCTGAATTGGAGACTCTGTTGTGAGGAGAAGAAGACTTTCCAGGAAGGCTGTTACAAAGTTCAAGAAATTGGCAAGACTATACAATAAGGGATCTTGGCTAGGGAATCTCAACTATGGGCTACTCTAGCACTAGTGCCTTTCGGTTGAATCACTAGGATAGATAGATGGACGGATCAGGCTTAGACCTGATTCCAGTGTTGCCAAGGAGAAAGACTGTAATGGAATATACAATTCCAGACCTAGAGAGCGTCAGTCGCCAATTCATGAACCTCGATCGGCCTAAAAAGGCCAAGATGCTTGTAGTTGACGATGAGCCCGATAACTTAGATTTGCTGTATCGCACCTTTCGCCGCGATTTTCAGGTTCTCAAGGCAGAAAGTGGAATCAAAGCCCTCGAAGTCCTAGCTCGTGAAGGAGAAGTTGCTGTTATTATCTCTGACCAAAGAATGCCAGAGATGAAAGGGACAGAATTTCTCAGTCGCACAGTACCGGAATTTCCCGATACCGTTCGGATCATCCTCACGGGGTTTACTGATGTTGAAGATTTAGTTGAAGCGATTAACTCAGGACAAGTCTATAAGTACATTACTAAGCCGTGGGATCCTGAAGAACTTAAAACTGTGGTACAAAGAGCCGCAGAAACCTATGAATTGTTAAAACAGCGAACGGAAGAACTCCGGCGATCGCAGGCTCAAACAGCTCTCCTTGCGACGATCGTTCGGGTCGCGCAGGATGCCAATAGCCTAGAAACCACGTTGGCACCGATCGCAGAAGCATTTTGTATGAGCTTTCATGCCGATGCAGCAGTATTGCACCTTGTGGATAATGCAGTTCTGACAGAAGATAGCAGCCGATATAGCAGTTATGGCACCACTGAAAATTGGCTAGCTCAAGATTCCTTAGTCAAAGCAGCAATGTCTAGCGGCAAGATGCAAGTGGCAACAAATATTGCCGATGATGAAGCACTGTCAGCTCAGTCCCACTATGCTAGTTCAGGGATCCAATCTCACATTGTGGTTCCCATTACCCTACGGAACGAAGTCTTGGCGGTGCTGTCACTGCACTGGCTTCAGCCCGCTAATCTTCGTCAAGATGAGTTGATCCTTTTACATCTATCTGCCCAGCAAGTTGCTTTAGCGCTGAGCTGTAGCCAATACACCCGCTTCTTGGCTCATGTCTAGGGGTTCCATCTAGGGCAGCAAGCTAGTGAACCGATCAAGAAATTTTGACATTTGTCAATGCATAGTGGTTGATTTAGCTGAGTCGGTTGTCTGGCTCAGATCTCTAGGATAATTTTGATTCTCCATCCACCCTAGATTGGTGGCAATGACTGAAAGGGACGAACCCATGAGAAGTTAATCATTTCTCCCAGTTCATCCTTTTCAGTCCTTTTTTATGCAATCCCTAGCCGATCGAACTTTTCCCATGGGCCGTCATGGCGCACAATGCTGATAGGGAAAAAACAGGTAATTTTCAGCATGGACATCAAGAAAGGATTCGTTGGCACTGTGGGTAACACACCGCTAATTCGTCTGAATAGTGTGAGTGACGAAACGGGGTGCGAAATTCTAGGCAAGGCCGAGTTCTTGAATCCAGGGGGATCGGTGAAGGATCGCGCGGCCCTTTACATCATTGAAGATGCCGAACGCAAAGGCTTACTTAAACCGGGTGGGACTGTGGTAGAAGGAACCGCAGGCAACACTGGCATCGGGCTTGCTCATATTTGCAATGCCAAGGGCTATAAATGCTTAATTATCATTCCTGACACACAATCCCAGGAAAAAATTGAGTTACTTCGCACCTTGGGGGCCGAAGTCAGAACAGTTCCAGCCGTGCCCTACAAGGATCCTAACAACTATGTGCGTCTCTCTGGACGGATTGCCGCTGAATTAGATAATGCCATTTGGGCGAATCAATTTGACAACTTGGCGAATCGCTTAGCCCATTATGAAACGACAGGGGCAGAGATTTGGCGGCAGACCAATGGGCAGATAGATGGGTGGGTTGCAGCAACGGGCACAGGGGGAACCTATGCAGGGGTTGCACTGTATTTGAAGGAACAAAACCCGCAGATCCAGTGCGTAGTAGCCGATCCCATGGGGAGTGGTCTGTACAGTTATGTGAAAACTGGAGAAATCAAGTTAGAAGGAAATTCAGTGACGGAAGGGATTGGGAATAGCCGCATTACGGGCAACATGGAAGGCGCTCCGATCGACGATGCTATTCAGGTGCACGATCGCGAAGCCATTCGGATCATTTACCAACTCCTGCAACAAGACGGTTTATTTATGGGCGGATCTGTTGGCATTAATGTGGGGGCAGCGGTTGCACTCGCGAAACAAATGGGGCCAGGGCATACGATCGTAACAGTGCTATGTGATGGAGGCAGTCGCTATCAGTCCAAATTGTTTAACCGTGAATGGCTAGCATCGAAAGATTTGCTAGTAGAGGAGATTATCTAGAACAGACCGTTGGTTCATTCGTTACCGCAGACTTCCTTGCACAATTTCACCATATATTCACTTTTGTGGAACATGATAAAAAAAGAACTCAAAGACTACTCGTTTACTGATTTACTCCATTAAGTTAGCAGGATAGTGTGAGCATTTAGCCTCTTCCTTTGAAGAGAAGTTTTGCTCACACTATATCACTGACTGAGGAGGAATAAGCGAACAGCAGGATTGAATTAGGACTGCCCAATTGCAATGCAATTCTTCTCCAATTTGAGTTTAATGGATTTACAGCAGATTGCGTAACGACAAGGAACAGATACAAGGTCTGAAGCCTGTTCTAGCATGGGTTGCTGTATCAATCAGTCAAGCAAAGGGCTGTAATACATTACTCCACTTAGTTGTTAGGAGCAGATAGTAATGAACTCTCCATTCATCGTATTTAGCTTCTTACATATTGAGTTATCAGTTGGCTAGTCGTGTGTTCCTACAGTTTTTAGTAGTGCCTTCAACAATATTTTCAAAGTGTGATGAAATCGGCAATACATCTGCTTGAGCTTATTTTCTTAAGTGATGTCTTAGTTGATTTCTAACCTTGAGTCTAGCTACAGTGTTTTATCTATATTGCATTGTATCTATATTGCTGAAGTTCAACTCTTTAATTGATAGCTAAAGCAATTGAATTTCCTCTGTTCCCTGTCCTTCCACTATTTACAATTTACGATTTTGTTAGGTAAATATGGGTTTTGAAGGTTCTCTCGCATCCTATTCCTTGGTGCAGGTATTTCGCTTCCTGCATCAACATCGTCAATCTGGGCTCTTGATGATTTCTCTAGATGACAGTGACGGCAATCATAACAGTCATAATCTAGGAATGAACACTACGGATCATTCCTGTTGCATCTGGCTGTCCTATGGGAGGATTGTTGCAGTTTCTGATGATCAGGAAATCGGTTGTTTGCTAGGAATGCTATCCCAACGGCGTTGGCTCAGTCCGGCAACTATTGCACGACTTCAGCAATTTTCTAAGCTCGATCGGCCCCTTGGATTGTTTCTTAAATCAAAGGGCATTTTGCAAGCCGAGCAGATCAAACTACTATTCCACGCCCAAGTTTTGCAACGCATTGGGACTCTGTTTAAGTACCAATTAGGCTCTTTCAATTTTGTAGAAGGCGTAGAAGCTCCAGTGATGGAGATGACTGGGTTGAGTATTTCTTTAGCAGAAGCATTACTGCTGGGATTGCGAGTATTGCGCGATCGAGATTGGGCTACGTTTGAAGATAAGTTACCCCGATCTACCTCTGCTTTGGCACGGTGCGAAACTCAAACGCATCCATTTGTCTTAGACAGTTTGGAACGGAAAGTTTGGGATACTGCATCGGGATCATTATCGATCGTGGAGCAGGCCAAGTTATTAAACAAACCCGTTGCTTGCATCCAACAAGTTGCCTATCGGTTAATCATCATCGAAATTTTGAAAGAGATCACTGCTGAGGAACGCCTTGCAATGTCTCCGTCGCCCCAGTTTCAACCGACGCCCCCCCAACCATTTCAAATGATGATTGCTTGATATATCTGCTTGATATACCCATTGTCTACAAGCCATGGTGGATAGTTAGTTTTGTTTTGTACGAGTCAAGTAAGGCAAATCCAAAAGATCTACAACCTCCTCACCGATCGAAACCCGTAATCCTGCTCCTCCTGCTTTTGTGCGAACATAAACCAAACCACGATAGGTACCTGAAGGCTCAGCAACAAGACTCGTCACTTTTCCAACTTTTTCTGCCTCGACACAGACTGGTGTTCCTAGGTCTACAGGTTGGGCTAGCTGCACCCCCCAAAGTTGTTGTTTGACGCCATTGTAGGTATCCAGTCGGGCGATCGTTTCTTGGCCGATATAGCAGCCTTTATTAAAGGAAATGAGGTGCCACAGCCCAGCCTCTAAGGGATTGTAGTCTTCCGTGAGCTCGTGGTTGATTGCAGGGCGGCCTTGCTGAATTCGTAGCTGTTCCCAACCTCGATCGCCTAGAGGAACGATTTTCATTTCCACTAACGCAGCCCATACGGTTGCTGCCATCTCTGATGACATCCATAGCGTATATCCAGGAATTGCCAAGCCACTCCCTACCGCAATTCGGATATTGCAGCCTGCGATGTTAGCTTGTCTATGTGTTCCATCAGATTGATCGCATAATTCAGGTGCACCAATCGCCGCTACGATTTCATGACTGGTTGGCCCAATTAGGCTAAACATTGCCGTTTGCTCAGTCACATCCGTCAGTTTGACTTTATCCGCAAAAAAGATGTAGCGATCGAGAAATTGCAGGACGCGATCGGTCATCTGGGGCGAGACGGTGAGAAGCACAGATTGATCCAAGATGTAAGCCGTTGCAAGATCGATCGTGCGGGCGGTGGAGGTGATCAAAACGGTGTCGCAGCCTTCACCGGGTTGGCGTAGTTTGAGGGTATTGGTGCTTTGGTTGTGGAGGAAGTTGAGCCGATCGGAATCACTCACTTCAATGCGCCCCCAATGGCTACGATCGTAAAGCGCAACAGCCGTTTGGGCAGCCGCGATCGCGGTACTATCTTGGCCAAAGCTGACCGCAACCTGATCCTCGAAGCTTGCCCCTTGTTGGGTTTGTAATTGACGTAGATCTTGAAGCATGGGGCGTGACAGACTCCCGTAAATTATCCAAATTATCCACCTGTCAATGCTAGGGGACGGATGGCAATTGGGCAAACATTTCCTGGAGAATATATTTTGTTTTTTCGTCGAGAGTAATCCAGTCTACTTCGCCCTCTTCTAGAAGAGTGGTGTCTACTTCGACTAGGGTCGTCTTGGCCTGATCGCTGCCGTCGGTAGAACCGGGCATAGGGCTGGTTTCGCGATCGACTTCATCGACTTTTCGGAAACAGATGCGGTAACACAGATCCCATAGATCCCAGATCTCAACTTGGTCACCGTGGCTGAGGTGAAGCTCGTAAATAATTTCTGGGGTAGGCAATTCTGCAAGAACGTCTTCCAGTTCTAGGATGCGATCGACCGATCGGGTGCCCTTCAGTTCTTGCTGGAGCAAGTCAAAGCGGCTTTTATCGGCTTCGGATACCCCGTCCGGCCAAACTAGGGTTTCGCAATAGTCGCCTTTCCAGTTTGAGGTTTCCAAAGATTTCCGCAAGTTGTCAATGAGGCGGATAAAAACGGGCTGCATCAAAATTTCAGCTTGGGTCCAGGCTTCTTGACTGGCAAAGGTTGGCTTTTTCATGGGGGCTGATCTAGACTCGCACCTGTTCACCGTACACCGGAGATGGGATAATCTGTACCCGTTTGTAACGTTTTCGCTACAATCTCCCAAGGTTCCAGCCCACAGGTTTCAACCATGCTCAAAGTTGTCTTTTTTGGAACGCCTCAATTTGCAGTTCCGAGTTTGGAGGCATTGATCGCCCATCCAGACTTTGAAGTCTTGGCGGTGGTGACACAGCCGGATAAGCGGCGAGGGCGGGGAAATGAGTTGTCCCCTTCTCCGGTGAAATCGATCGCGCTGGCCCATGATCTGACCGTTTGGCAACCGAAGAGTATCAAAAAAGATGGGGAAACGCTGGCAAGTTTGCGAGCGCTGAATGCGGATATTTTTGTGGTGGTGGCCTATGGACAGATTTTGTCCCAGGAAATTCTGGATATGCCGAAGTATGGCTGTGTGAACGGCCACGGATCGCTGTTACCGAAGTATCGTGGGGCCGCACCGATCCAATGGTGCCTGTACCACGGAGAAGCCGAAACGGGGATGACGACTATGTTGATGGATATTGGCATGGATACGGGGGCGATGTTGCTGAAATCCCAATTACCGATTGAACTGTTGCAAAATGCCCAAGAATTGGCGATCGCATTGTCCCAACAGTCAGCGGCGTTATTGCTGGAAACATTGCCCCAGTTGGCCGCAGGAACGCTGGAACCGGAACCACAGGATCCAGACCAGGCAACCTATGCACCGCTGATCAAGAAGGAGGATTATGGGTTGGATTGGGCTCGATCGGCGATCGAGTTACATAACCAAGTGCGGGGATTCCATCCCAACTGTGCCACGACGTTTCGGGGGGGGACGCTGAAGGTAATGGCAACAATCCCCTATACAACGGAGACAATCGCGCAATTACCATCGGATTGGGCCGCGATCGGGGAGCAGGTGTTGGCATTGCAAAATCCTGCGGCGATACCAGGGACGATCGTGGGAATCATCAAAAATTACGGAGCCGTCCTTCAGACGGGAGCAGGATTGCTGCTACTGCGGGAGGTGCAGTTGGCGGGCAAACGGGCACAGTCAGGTTGGGATTTTGCCAATGGATTGCGGGTTCAGGTAGGGGAGTTAGTGGGTTGAGAAACGGCGGGTTAAAGATCGCTAGGTTGCACTCAACAGGTTGAAGATAGGTGGTTCGATCGTGTAGGCGATAGTTTATCTGTCTAATTCTCCTGACTGGGCAAAATTACCCGCATGGTTGTCCCTTGATTCACTGGGCTTTCTACTTGAATTGTGCCGTGGTGGTTATCCACGATCGCCTGAGCGATCGCCAAGCCCAAGCCCGTTCCCCCCGATGCTTTCGATCGAGCTGGGTCAACGCGATAAAACCGATCGAACAATTGCGGCAGCGCGTCTTCTGGAATACCGATTCCTGTATCAATCACATTCACTTGATAGACTGAATGATTATTGCGTTTGCTCGTTTGCAACTCTACCGTAACGTTACCTGACTTTAGTGTGTACTGAATCGCATTGCTGACTAGGTTGGTAAACAGTCGCGACAACTGATCCCGATCGCCTTGAATAGCAGCATTTTCCACCGATAGTTTCAGATCTAACTGAATCCCCTTTTCCTCCGCCACCATCCATTGTTCTTCCACCACTTCCTCTAGCAGATCCCGCAGGTCGATCGTGCCCCATTGTGGTTGCACCATGCCACTATCCTGCCGCGCCAGAAACAGCAAATCATCCACCAACTTACCTAAACGGCGGGTTAAACGCTCCACCACTTGCAAATGATAGCGCTGGGCTTGCGGATCAGGTTCCGCATCCGCCAATGCTACTTGGACATTAGTTTGAATAACCGCGATCGGATTGCGTAACTCATGGGATGCATCCGCAGTAAATTGTTTTAAACGCTGGTAGGATTCCCGAATCGGTTGCATCGCCAACCCAGACAGCAACCATCCCACACTCGCCACGATCGCAATCAGCCCACTCAGCCCCAACACCAAGTCAAAAAATAATTGCCGCGTGGGTTTTGTCACTTCAAACCAAGGATGACTCACCCGCAAATAGCCCAGCACTTGCCGCCCAAACTCAACCCGCTCCGTCACCTGCCGCAGCAGATGGGATTCATCCAGATGCACCGTCTCGCCATTACTGTAAACATGCAACGGCACCCCGATCGGTTCCGCAAACGTAGACCACAGCAACTCCCCCGTTGGACTAAACCACTCCAGATCGATGTGGTCATCTTCTTGTACTAAAAAATTATCCCGAAAACTTGCTTCAACATTGACTTGCAAGAAGCGCGATCGGGGTTCTGCGGGTTCAATCACTAACGATCGTTGCACCACCTCAACCACATGGCTCAACGTATCGTCAATCCGTTCAATTAACGTGCTGCGAACATAAAAATAAAACCCCATCGCAAACACAAGCAACAACACTGCGGTTACAGTGGTGTACCAAATTGCCAATCGCCGCCGAGTCGCCTGAAACATACCTCTAATCAAAATCCCCCCTTATTAAGGGGGGCTAGGGGGGATCGAATTTTACGCAATCAACCGAATCATTTTCTTCAGTTTTCAATCACGTGAAAATGCTAGAGTTTCGATCCCCCTAAATCCCCCTTATTAAGGGGGACTTTGAAGATGTTTTCCGGTTCCCCCCTTTTGAAGGGGGGCTAGGGGGGATCGAATAAAACGCCAGTCGCTTCTACTTCACCCGCACCGCACGGTTTGCCGTATTCCGTTCCACATCCCGCACCTTCTTACCGCGCCACAACAGCCGAATCGGAGTTCCCTTAAAGCCCAACGACTCCCGGAACTTCCGCTCAATGTAGCGTCGATAGCCATCCCCAAACAGTTCGGGATTATTGACAAATAGCGCGATCGTGGGTGGCTGGGCACTCACCTGTGTCCCGTAGTAAATTTTGCCCTGCTTGCCTTGGCGGGTGGTGGGCGGCGTGTGCCACATCACCGCATCTTCCAGAATTTCGTTGATGACGGACGTACTAATGCGGCGTCGGTGTTGTTCCGCTGCCGGAGCAATTAGATCGAAAATTTTCTCCACCCGTTGCCCATTCATGGCACTGGTGAAAATCATATCGGCCCATTCCGTGAAGTGCAGCCGCGATCGCACATCCCGTTCGTAGTCGTAAATCGTCGTGGAATCCTTTTCGATCGCATCCCACTTATTCACCACCACCACACAGGCCCGTCCCTCATCCAGGATTCGGCCCGCCAGTTTCTGATCCTGCTCAGTGACGCCATCGACGGCATCGATCACCATCAGAACCACATCCGCACGGTTAATCGCCTTAAAGGCCCGGTTAATGCTGAAAAATTCCGGCCCGTATTCCACATGTTTCTTTTTGCGAATCCCGGCGGTGTCAATCAACCGATAGTTGACGCCCTTGCGCTCCACCAGCATATCGATCGTGTCGCGGGTGGTTCCGGAAATGGGACTGACGATCGACCGATTTTGCCCTGTAAAGGCATTCAGCAAACTGGACTTACCCACGTTAGGCCGTCCCACGATCGCCACCCGAATTTCCTCTGCCTCTTCCACCTCTTCGATCGGCGGAAAATGCTTCAGCACCTCATCCAGGACATCGCCCGTACCGTTCCCATGGATCCCCGAGGCTGCGTAGGGTTGCCCCAAGCCCAGACTCCAAAACTCCGCCGCCTGCAATTCCCCCTGCATTACCGATTCGCACTTGTTGACCGCAACCACGACGGGCACGTCCTGCAAGCGTAACCAACTGGCGATTTCCTCATCGGCTATAGTTAAGCCTTCCTGCCCATCCACCACAAAAATTGCTGCACAGGCTTCAATCAGCGCCGCCTCTGCCTGTTCCCGAATGAAGGGTAAAAATTCCGTGTCGTCGTCGAAGACCAACCCGCCCGTATCCACGACCATAAATTCCCGATCGCGCCAGAAGGCTCGCTTGTAGGTACGATCTCGGGTAACGCCGGGTTCATCAAACACGATCGCTTCCTGCACCTGGGCAAGGCGATTGACGATGGTTGATTTACCGACATTGGGACGGCCAATAATGGCAACAACAGGTAACGGCATAAAGCGTGGAGGGGAAAGAACCAAACCTCTATAGTACCAAGATTTGTCTCTATGTCTAGCTATTCACATTCAACCGATAGGCTTCAACCAGGAGCCAAGTCTCCAAATCCCAGGAAACCTTGAAATAATAGGTCTTGGAATCTACATCCCCGCTTTTCCATGACCCTATTCTCCGTTGAAGCACGCCAGCAGCAATACACCACCTACCGCCTCCAGGATGAAACCGCCCAAGCCGCGATCGAAGTAGTGCCCGATCGGGGTGGGATCATTACCCGCTGGCAGATCCAGGATCGCGAACTTCTGTATCTCAATCAGGAACGATTCCAGGATCCCAACCTGTCCGTGCGGGGTGGCATTCCCATCCTGTTTCCCATCTGCGGCAACCTGCCCAACAACCGCTACACCCTGGGCGATCGTACCTACAGCCTCAAACAGCATGGGTTTGCCCGCGATCTGCCTTGGCAAGTCGTCAGCCAATCCGCCACCGACTGCGCCAGCCTCACCCTCGCCCTCTCCAGCAACGCCCAAACCTACGAGGTCTATCCCTTTGACTTTCATCTGGAATTTACCTACCGCATCCTGGGCAATCGCCTGACGATCGACCAGCAATACACCAACCACTCCCAAGTCCCCATGCCCTTCTCCACGGGCTTCCATCCCTACTTCAACGTCCAAGACAAATCCCAACTGCGGTTCGACCTGCCCACCACCACCGCGATCGACCAAAAGACCCAGCAATCCCTGCCATTTTTCAACACCTTTGATTTTGCCCAACCCGAAATCGACTGGGCCTTTCCCGACCTCAGCCGCACCGTCGCGATCGCCAATGACCTGCAAACCCACCTGCGCCTCACCCTGACCTACAGTCCTGCCTTTTCCACCCTCGTCTTCTGGACACTTCAGGATCAGGACTTTTACTGCCTAGAACCCTGGTCAGCCCCCCGTAATGCCCTCAATACGGGCGATCGCCTACTCACCCTCGCCCCCGGAGAAACCCGATCGCTACAAATGGAGCTCACCGCCGACTGGATCTAGCTCCCATCTGGATCCCAGCTAGATGACCTTCGTGTCTAGGCCACAGCGACCCAAGAGCTAGATCCGTGAAAATGCGGCTCTCCGTACCCCATGGCTCAACAACTTGCCGTAAATTGATAGAGTAAGGCACTGGCGAGCAGGGTGAAAATCTTGTCCCAAAAGCATTACAGAGATTCCATACCTGTTTAAAATTCGCGTTTGAAGGTTCGGAAATGATTACCGCTCTCACCGTGTTAGTGGCACTGGGCATTCTTGGCTGGGGCTTCTATCGCGCCAAACCCTACGGCAAACTGGGCATTCTGTCCTGGTTACAATCGGTGACCTTGATGGCTCCCTGGTTGCTGTTCTTTGGCCTCTTTTCCGTCGGCATCTATCTCAATCTCGTGGGCATGTTGCTCCTGTTCGTCGTGTCCACCGGAGGTTATATTCTGCTGGGACGACAAATTCGCACGATCGCCCCCGAGGAACTCGCAAAACGGGCCGAGGAGATTGCTAAAGCTAGGGCAGAAGTCAGTGAGCCAAGTTCCACCGAGCCAGACGCTGAAGCTTCCACAAAAACCCCGTTTCCTCCAGCGGCGATTCCCCAACTTCAACCCATTTCCACTGAGGATTTAACGACTATTAAGGGAATTTTTGGGATAGATACTTTTTTTGCCACGGAAACCATTCCCTTTCAAGACGGGGCAGTGTTTAACGGCAATTTGCGCGGAGATGTCGAAAAAGTCCATACCAAGCTCTCTGAACTGTTACAGGAACGGACGGGCGATCGCTACCGCTTATTCCTCGTCGAGAACCAAGAAGGTCGCCCCACGGTCGTCGTTTTGCCCAGTAGCAACGATCCCAAGCCCCTAACCCTGACGCAAAAAATTCTGGCCGCAATTCTCTTTGTCGCCACGATCGGCACCACATTAGAAATGGCAGGCTTACTCCAAGGCTTTGATTTCTACAGTGCCCCCCAACGCTACGCCGAAGTGGTTCCCCTCGCCGCAGGGCTGTTCAGTATTCTGGCTGTCCATGAACTGGGCCATTGGGTCATGGCCAAACGGCACCAAGTCAAGCTCAGTTGGCCCTTTTTCTTCCCCACCTGGCAAATCGGCTCCTTTGGGGCTTTGACTAACTTTGCATCCTTGCTACCCAACCGTTCTGCTCTCTTTGATATTGCCTTTGCAGGGCCAGCCGCCGGAGGATTACTCTCTCTGGGCATGTTGATTACGGGACTGACCCTCTCCCATCCCGGTAGCCCGTTTAAAGTGCCGACCACATTTTTTGAAGGATCCATGTTGGTCGGAACCCTAACTCGGGTGATCTTGGGTAGCGAAGTTCAACAAAATTTTATTGAAGTGAGTCCCTTAGTGGTTCTAGGTTGGCTCGGCTTGGTCATTACGGCGATTAACTTAATGCCCGCTGGCCGATTGGACGGTGGACGGATTGTGCAAGCGATCTATGGTCGCAAAATCGCGACCCGTACCACGATCGTGACAATTGTTTTCCTAGGCTTAGCATCCTTGGTCAATCCCTTGGCACTCTACTGGGCGATCGTCATTCTCTTTCTGCAACGGAATCTAGAGCGCCCCAGCCTCAACGAGCTACCAGAGCCCGATGACACCCGCGCTGCCTTGGGGTTGTTAGCATTGTTTTTAATGATTACCGTGCTGCTGCCGCTGACGCCCAGCTTGGCAGGACGCTTGGGCTTTTCGGTCTAAGACGACAGGCTTCTAAGACTAAAGGTTACTGACTGGCAAATGCCCCCTGACGGCTTAACACGATTGAACAGCCTGTAAACTGCCATAAAATCCTAAATAATGCTTATTAGCAACACAGGCCAGCATTTTCGAGCGTTTACCCACCCAAAACCTTAAATTTTGCGCATTAAGTCTTGATTCCTTTCCGATCGCTCGATATATTGCAACTTAATTTAACCGCCTTCAAGACGTTCCATTAGAACTTCTCAATCGGTCTCTTAATTGCACTACCCAGAACAAACTTTACGGTTTCCTGACGGTTTAGTTATTGATCTTTCCGGTTGTGGGGTTCAACCTATGACAAAAGCTCTGGAAGTTCCACCCGTTTTACTCCTGTTTGACATCAGTGCGGTTTTAGCAACCGAACTCCGCGATTGGCAAGCCTTTCGAAGGGTAGGAGAATGCTACCTGCCCCAGGCAGTGCAGCAGGAATTGCAAGACCTCAGCCAACATGCGATCGAAAAATCCCAGGAATCCAGAGCTAGGGAATTTCTCGGCTTCTTGGAACGCGGGGTTTGGCAGTGGACCGACGACGCGATCGATCATCCCCTCCTACAACCTGCCCCCGGTCATGGCATGAGCAAGCGCGCGCGCTTAGCCCTTGCCGTTTCCCGTTGCGCCCATGGATTTGCGCAATATAACTCCCACAGTCTTGTGGTTCTTGTCACCAATGAACCCATTCCCCTTCAAGGTTTGCAGTCCCTTCACATCCCCAACCTCTGCCTGATTGCCACCAGTGCCCTGCTAACCTGGAGTCGCACCGATCGTCGCCCAACACCAGTGGCCCAGCAGATCCTCACAATGCGTCACCTGCGCAGTGAACACCCCGGCATGGGGCAAATGACTGCCTTTACAACCCCGAGTAATGTGGCCAAGACAACTGCAACTCGCACTCCAACCACAAAAACGGCAGTAACCCACACGATGCCTGATCGCAAGCTCACCTCTACGGGCTCGCTCAATTCCCCTCGATCGATGCCTCAAAACCCTCGATCGTCCTCGACCAATCGTCGCCATGCCAAGCCCGATCGCTATCCTGTAACTTCCACCCGACCAAATGCCATTCGCCAATTATGGTCAGGCTTCCTAGCCCTTTCAATGTTTGTGTTACTAGGGGGAACGGTTTGGTACCTATTCCATCCCAGAAGTTTCAATCAATTCCTCCGGGATCGCGGCCTTCCACCCATTCCACCACTGATCTCCCACTCCACCACTGATTTCCCAAGTAATGCCCAAACCTACCGTTCCCCAGTTTTCACAGGACATCCCCAGTGAAAGTTTGATTGCAAGTTTAATTGTGAAAACGTTCTGTCCAATGGCAGTCGACTATAATTCTGACAGAGGATGAGGCAAGCACAGACAATTCAATATCCAAACAGTTCGACTATCAGCCCCCAGATTCGAAAACTATAGAGTAGCTCTACACAGCATCTGCTAGGAAATATCTACCATCTGAGCGAACTAAACTGATAGCCATCTGTAAATTTTGGGTAATCTGCCTGTAAAGCCTTTGTAAATCAGGCAGCCAATGCTGGGTTAGATATGAATAGAAGCTCCCAAGCAAAGCTCAAAATGCTGATTGTTGACGATGAGCCAGACAACCTTGATCTGCTCTATCGGACATTTCGGCTGGAATTCCAAGTACTCCGTGCAGAAAGTGCCATTGCCGCTCTGGAGTTACTTGAGGAGTATGGTGAAGTCGCCATTATTATTTCTGATCAGAGAATGCCTGAAATGTTGGGAACTGAATTTCTCAGCAAAACGGTAGAGCGGTTCCCCGATACGATTCGAATTGTCTTAACAGCTTATACCGATGTTAAAGACTTAGTTGACGCAATTAACTCTGGGAAGGTGTTTAAGTACATCACCAAGCCCTGGAATCAGCAACAATTACAGGCCGTAGTTCGACAAGCCGCCGAAACCTATCGAGTTGTCAAACAAAGAACTGAGGAACTTCGGCGATCGCTTCGACGAGAATCCTTGTTTAATGCCGTTAATACTGCTATTCGAGAGTCCATCGACTACGGCAGCATGCTGCAAGCGATCGTGGAAACCCTTGGTAAAAACTTTACTTCGGAATGCTGTAGCTTGCATCCCATTGAAAACGGGTTTCTGTCCAGCCAAGTGGTTCAGTACATCGCCAACGACCACATTCCCGCGAATCTTTGGAATCCAACCATGCCTCTGATTCGCACCGTTCTAGAAGACTATGCCACAGAAGACTATGCCACCACGGAGAGTGGGTTTCGAGCTATTAAAACGTTTACGGAAGAGAATGTCGAGCAGAATACAGCGCATGTCATCATTCCCTTGACCTATCAAACAGACCTACTAGCCGTTCTCTCGATTATTCGCAAAGGGGATCTGAATCAGTGGTCTACTGAAGATCTGGAACTACTAGAAGGCGTATCAGAACAAGCCGTTATTGCAATTTCTCAAGCGAAACTGTACCAACGGACTCAGAAACAAGCTGAGCAAATCCGCGCTGAACTTGCTGTTGCTCGGCAAATCCAAAATAATTTACTCCGGCAAACCTTGCCAGAATTACCAGGGGTCTGCGTGCAAGCTTGTTGCCATCCTGCCCGAGAAGTGGGGGGAGATTTTTTTGAAGTGTATCAACACCCCCAAGGCGATCTTTGGTTGGCGGTGGGAGATGTATCGGGGAAAGGGGTTCCGGCAGCCTTGTTTATGGCCAGTGCCATTTCTGTCCTGCGCCGGGAACTCGCCCAAGAAACTTCACCCAATCCAGAAGACGTAATGCAAAATTTAAATCGCATTATGTTAGATGATTTGGTCAGTACTAACTGCTTTATCACGATGGTGTTGGCAAGGTTTAACCCCCTTACCCGACAGATCGTCTATGCCAATGCGGGCCATCTCTATCCTCTGCTCTGGGCTCGACAAATGGCTAATGCTGAAATTATTCCCCAATATCTGACCAATCGAGGGGTGCCTTTGGGAATTCGTGAACTATGGAAGGCACCTTCCGGTAGCGCTGTCCTCGAACCAGGACACACCTTTCTGTTAATGAGCGATGGCGTCACCGAGATCACAATTCGAAATCAGATACCAGTTTATTCCACAACCCCTACCTCGGCTGAGTCAGGCATGATGCTACAACAGGCAGGCTTCTGGAAGTTACTGCAAGAGGATCGGGATTGTCTAGATCTGAAACGTCTGCTTGCCCGAATTCGAGCTGCCACCATTGCCCAAGAAGATGATCAAACTATGCTATCTTTGGAGGTTCTGTAAAAGATGAAAACAGAGCTGCACGTCCCTAGCGATCTACGTTTCTTAGCCGTAGTTGAGCATTGGCTATTAGATAGCCTACAACTAGAAATTGGTAATGTAGTGGACTGGTCAAGACAATCCACTCGCCTACGGTTGGCATTAGTGGAAGCTTACTCCAATGTTGTTCGACATGCCCATCGAGATCAGCCTAACTTGCCAGTTGTCCTCAGACTAGAACTTCACGATCGCGACCTTGCCTTAGAAATTTGGGACTGTGGTCAAGGGTACAATCCCTCAGAATATAAACCACCGACACCAGAAGATAAGCAAGAACACGGTTATGGTTGGCTAATTTTAAACCGCTTAATGGATCGTGTGGAGTATTGTCTCCAAGTAGATGGTCGTAACTGCCTTAAGCTAGAGGCTAATCTACCTAACGCTAGTGTTGAAGAAGATCAGAAGGTGTCTACAGTAGACTAAGAGAATTCATTCTCCTAGAACGTTCTAGATAGCTACCCATGCTTTATGACAGATCCCCCACCTGATCCTTTTGATCCTCTTCGCAGTAAGTTAGTTATACGGCCTTTAGGGGCTAGGAGTTCGGCTGACTTGAGCACTAGATTACAAAGCCAAAGCTGTGTCTGCATAGCATAGTTACCTTCTCTTCTTTGCAGCCCTCATCCTAGAACTGAGCTAGAACTGTCGCTCCCAAGTTCTAAGAACCATTCTAATGAGTCTTCTTAACAAGTCTCTGATGAAGCAATTGAGAGCAGGTATAGAACTTGCGGAAGTTGATTGGATCCGAAGAAGCAACTCTGTTCTATCAGCCATGTCTATCGCCCATGGTGGTTTTATCAGTATTGATTCAGTCTTGATATCGGTGTTGATAATTACCAACAGTCATAGTTCTGTCGATCGGATTATCAATGGATTGCCCTATGGCGCGTCTATCTTATCCTTCAATTGATAGCAAGTTCCCACTCTGCAACCAGGATTGGACGAGTCCAGTCTAGCGCTAAAGGCATACTGCACAGTTTTTGCGTGTGTTTCAATAATCACAAGGTTGATGAATAAAGTATGGGTCGAGCAGGAAAAGCTTTGAAACAGGTGCTGCGTCAATACAGCATTACACAGAACCAATTAGCTGTGACCATGGGCATTGATCGTTCAAACGTGAGTCGATGGGTGAACGGGAGTCGAGACCCGTCCGCTGAGGCTGTAGCAGAGATCAAAGATGCCCTAACAAGAATTCAATCGTCTGCATCAGAAGATTTTGTACGGTGGTTTCTTTATGAACCCCCTAGTGAAACGGAACCAGAAGAGGCTAAACAGCCCGACAGTCCGTTAGAACTGAAGCAAACTAATTAAGGTCAGAGTAATCAAGAATAGACTCTCTTAATGGATTAAGTCCTAGTACTTATTATCCAGGAATTTTTCATTCCATCAGCGATGAATTTTCAGTCAAGAATACAAGCTGACAATCCGATCGCTTGGGAATGACAACGTCCAAGGGAGCGCCTGCCATAGGCCTGTAGTAGCATTACATCCCCCTTGATAGCCCCCACCCTTTACAACCTCACCTAAGACTAGGCTACCTATCAAATGACTATTTGTCAACATTGATGGCTAGCCTAGTTTTGATCTTAGAAGCCTAGTCGATCGTGAGGGGCTGGATTGCTGGTAGGTCAACTGAATGCTCAATTGTTTAACTTCGATAAACTGCATAGAAGATATCGGGAACTATTATCTTATTGTTAGACAGTCCTAGCCCTAACAAATCCTACCATTGCCTCAGTGGATTGCCAAGAGTGACTCAAGGAGGTTGTCCAACGAGATTCGAGATATTTAGCAGGATTGGCGTCCGTTCGATCGAGACTCGATCGAACGGACGCCAATGATCTTTCTGTTGATTCTCGATTTACTCCTTTTGCTAAACAAGAACTACACCTTGCATAAATCCAGTTAAGTCCTCCTCACGTATTCCCTCTTTGATAAGGCTGATCGGTACGGTAAATCCCTACGCAGGAGGTACCCCGTAATGCAATCAGTCTATTCAGCGGGAATAACTTGAAAGGAGACTATGTCATGAATCATCATCCAGGACTTAACGGTCAAGTACAGGGGCGATCGAGGAAACCTACCGGAATGTCTCGCCGAAATTTACTGGCGACCGGGGGGCTAGTAGCCGGCTGGGCAGTGACGGCAGGCACTTCATTGTTAGCTGAGCAGGTAGAGGCCATGCCCTCTCCGAAGGACAAGCAAAACGATATCAAGATTCTCAACAATGCCCTTTATTACGAACATCAAGCCATTTGGGCCTACGAAGTTGCAGCAGGGAAGTTGAGTCACACCGATGTAGGCAAGACGGTCTTAGCGATCGCGCTCATGAATCAACGAGATCACAAAGCCCATCGCGATAAGTTGGCGGAAGTGGTACGGAATTTGGGTGGAAAACCTGTGATGGCAGAGAAAAGCTACGACATCTCTTCCTATTTGAAAAAAGGCGAAGGGGGGCTGGATTCGGACGTCAATATTGCCAAGCTGGCATTAGCCCTAGAAACCGATGCCGCGATCGCCTACACCTTAGAGGCCGCACAGTTGAAAACGCCTGAGCTGATTACTGCGGGAGCGAGCATTGGACTGGATGAAGCAGCCCATGCAACAGCTATTCGTGCCACGTTTCGCTCACTCGGGGTGATGTTAGATATTGTACCGGCAGCTTTTGTGAGTCCTGAGACCCGCGATCGTTGGATTTTGAAGGTTTAATAATCGCCTGAAATCAGCAGCTTTGGCCCCTTTCCTAACAAAAGGGGCTACCCTGTGCAGGATTCGCTAGATCGGTTAAACCCCACATGGTTTGATTGAAGATTTTTTCGTTTGATGTGAACTAACTTTGCACTCTTGAGAGATCCTATGCAACGCACATCTTCCTCGGTACGCACCGTTTGGCAGCAGGTGGGTGGAGTTGCCATTCTACTGGCTACGATCGTTGTGTGTTGGTCAGCCTATGGATTTTATCAGCCCCAAATTTTAGACCGTTTAGGGTTTCCGTTATTGGCCACTTGGTTGGGCATTGGGCAGGGACTATTGGGCGCGATCGTTGAGCCCTATGTGGGATTCCAGAGCGATCGCCTCATGGCTAAAGCAGGTAACCGACTTCCCTTGATTGCAATCGGAATTACCGCAGCAGGCTTAATTTTTATCCTTTTGGCGTTCGTCTTACTACAGCCATTATCGTCTGTATTTGCCTGGATCGTCCCCCTTCTGATGACGTTATGGGTCATCGCAATGATTGTCTTTCGAGGTCCGGCGATCGCGCTATTACGCCAGTTTGCACCGACCGAAAACTTACCCCATGCCAATGCATTGCTGACCTTTGTTCTAGGACTATCTGGTGCATTTGATCCTCTATTGCAACAGTTATTTAGCAAAATTGGTAGTACTGGAACTTTTTTATTTGGAGCTCTGTGTCTCTTGATCGGTGGGGTGGCGATCGGGTTTAATCCACCTAACACTATGATTTCTTCCCTTCCCTATGCTCGTCCAGCAATTTCAGTTAAGCGATCTGCCTTAATTTTTCTAGTCGGAGCAGCAGCAGGCATGGAATCGTTTTTATTACTCAAACAGATTCCACTACAATTTCAGATTTTATTACCGAAACTTGCACCTAGTTACATTACAGCAATGATTCTTTTGATTTCTGCAATCACAGCGATTCCTTTAGAAACATGCATCCATATTCTGGGAATTCGCAAATCTATGACTTGCAGTCTAGGCACGATCGCCCTGTTACTACTCCTATCCCCTTTAGTATCTCACTGGATTACAGCCATTATCTTATTATTTCTATTTGGGACAGCAATGGGCCTATTGTTCATTGACCAAATCCCTTTTGCGTTAACCAGAGTCCCTCCAGCACTAGCTGGGTGGGGCACAGGACTCTATTTTGGGGGCATGGGCGGGGCAGTTGCCTTAGCAGGACTGATTCAGCAATTAGGGGGCTTATCTGCCGGGGTAATTTCATTCCTGACGATCGTCGCTTTTGCGATCGCGGTTTCCTGTCTGAGTTTACTGAAACGAGAATTTTAAACTCAATCGCCATAGTAAATTATTAACAAGTGCATTGCTGAGTGGGTGCTTCAGCAATGCACTAAACAGTGACTAAATATGGACTAAACAGTAACTAGACAGTCCTCAAAGTATTCATCATCCAATGAAGTGCGAGCAAAGAACATACAGCCTGTTTGAGTAGATGGCCCATGGGATGAGCCACATTCCGATCGAATATAATCCCCTGCATAGTAGACCTGATCACCCACGATGAGGTCACCTTGCAGCATATAAATTTCCTCGAACCCAGCGTGGACATGAACGGGGTAGGATACACCCGGCTCCGCCCGCAGTACCACACTCACTTCACGGTTCGTTTCATCAACGCGCAAACGGGCGATCGTAATTCCTGGCACCCGATAGGGCACCCACTCAAATTCCTGCGATCGCTTGGCAAATACTGACCCCGTTGGTGCAGGAAAAGCAGGCCAAATGGTTGATTCTGTGGACTCCAATTCCAAATTTAAGTTTTGGAATAATCGCTGCTTCAAATCACTTGCCATAGGCACTTCAGGTGCACTGTAGGGAATGGCATTGACTGCCACCTGATAATCCGCCAATTCATTTGCCAATTCAGGCATTGCTGCCATTTGGGTCGCAATCCAAGCTTGTTCGTCTTCTGTCAAAACACCGAGTGCCTGTAGGGGGGCTAACTCACAAAAGCACGGATTATCTAATTGAGAAAATTCATTTAATTCAGTCATGGTTCTCTCCAATCGCTCCCTCATGAAGTTTCCCAGGAACCCAGAAGGATTCGTAATTTACTCAGCCCCAACCGAATGCGCGTTTTAACCGTTCCAAGGGACAAATTCGTTACGGTTGCAATTTCACTGTGACTGAGTCCATTGTAATAAGCTAACTCAATAACCTGCCGCTGTTCTGGAGGTAATTGGGCTAAAGCGGCAAAAACTTGCTGACGACGTTCCTTAACGGCAACTTGCTCGATCGGATCATGGGTACTTTTTGGGGCCGATCGCTCCGCTTGCATCGTGGCATCTTCCACCTTACCCAACCGCTGGGTTTTACGCAGGCGATCGAGCACCCGACTCCGCGCCATCATAAATAACCAAGCATCTACCCGCCCTTTTTGACTATCGTAGCGCTCTGCCGTTTTCCAGACCTGGGCAAACACATCGAGCACCACTTCTTCGCTTTCCTCAACGGAACCTAAACTACGATAGGCAACGGAATAAATAATGCGAGCATAGGCATCATACAGTTGAGACAGCGCCGTAGGATCCCGTTGAGCAATCCGGGCTATCAGAAGCTGATCCTGCGATCGATCTCGAGAGGACTCAGGAGAGGCAGACATTCTAGTTCGAGGAAGTCACAAGAGGATACCTAGCCATTGTGCCAGAGGCTATTTCTGCAACGCCAACAAAGTAATCAAACAAAAAATAACGCTCATCTCAACAATCCCAGAGGAAAAGACGCCCGACACAGAACAACCGGTGGACACTGAGGAACAGGCAGAGGGGGCCACTGGGGAGTACTTTATGGGGAGTACTTTAAAGTACAGCAGTGCTATGCTGCATTCAAAAAATAATTCACCAGAGAAAAATTAACAATAAAAAAGCAGTCCCTACCCGGTTCGGACTGCCCTTGTGCTAGACAATTAGCTTCTCAATCTGAGTATATATTGCCTGACTCAAATTGAACACACATCTCCCCCAAGGAAGATACTTTTCGTAAAATTACGGAGATGATTTGCGCAAAACCCATCAAGCATCGATAAAATTTGTCGGCTATGTCAGGAGTTTCCCATAAACTCTCGAGCGGCTGCCAAGGAGATCGCCGCCGGATAGATTTGGTGTTCTTGAATTTGGATCCGAGCTTGTAGGGTTGAGATCGTGTCCTCGGGCAGAATGGGCACAGCAGCTTGCATCAAAATTGCACCACTATCCACCTCTGGCACCACGTAATGCACAGTGCAACCCGCAATTTTCACCCCCGATCGCAAGGCTTGTTCCACCGCGTGCCCGCCTTTGAAACTGGGCAAAAGACTGGGGTGGATATTCAAAATGCGATTGGGGAAGGCTTGGATCAAGACAGGTGTCACAATACGCATCCAGCCCGCCATAATGACCCAATCCACGTCATAGGTTTGTAGGGTCTCTACGATCGCGGCATCCAAATCTTCCCGACTGGTGTAGTCTCGGTGGTTCAACAATACCGCTGGTGTTTTCAACGCCTCTGCCCGTGCTGCAACCTTGGCCTCAGGATTGTTGTAAATCAGAACTTGCACTTGGGCGTTGAGGATGCCTGCCGCAATGGCTTGGGCGATCGCCGCAAAGTTACTGCCACTGCCCGACGCCATAACCCCCAACTTGAGGGGAGGACACCCTGCGAGCAAATCCGCAGGCGGCATAGGAGGCGAAAGCAGGCAAGACTGTTCTAATCCAGAGGAAGCGGAAGTTGCAGAAGAAGCAGTTGAGGAAAATTGTTCAGCGCCCATATTGCTCAGAGAGTCACTATCCATAAATAGAGCGTGACATAGAAGGTCAAATTCACTCTGTTCAAACAGGGTATTTTAACCAAGTCGATGGACAACGGACTCTAACAAGACTCTCAATAGCCAAACGCTTGCATCAATGAAGCAATTTTTTTAAAAAGGCGGCACCCAGATTCGAACTGGGGGTAAGGGATTTGCAGTCCCCTGCCTTACCACTTGGCCATGCCGCCGCATTGCACGTTTATTACTATAACAAACGATCGCCATTTCTAGAATACTGTTCCATCACTTTCAATCAAAATTGGTGGGCTGCCATCGGGTCGTCGGGTTTGTGCGATCGTCCGTCCAGCGCTCCAGGTACCGCCTTGCAGGATTTTAGCCAGGGGGAGTTCAACAACGGTTTTTTGTAACTTCTGGCGAATGCGATCGGCCATCAGATCTAAGAGGGCGATCGTCAAAGCCCGCCACTCCACCACCAACGCCGACACCACGGCATGGGTTCGCTGGGCATCCTGGGCTTGCTTCAAGCGCAAAAGTCCTAAATCCAAGCACAGTCCTCCATTGCGATATTCAGCCAAGCCGGTCAGTTGATCCAAATCGATCATCTGCAAACCCAGTTCCATCAGGGGTTCCAGTAAGGAATAGGTCAACCACTGGGAGAGTTTATGAAGGGGAACGAGCAAAGGAGCCACCTCCGTTCGATCGTTAGCCAATGCCCCCCTAGGCGTATAGGCCCACACATCTCCCAGATTCTGTCCCTCCAGTACACAGCGTTCCGGCCACAGATCACTGAGTGATTCCAGCAGGGTTTGGAAAATCGTTACCGCCGAGAGAGATTGCTCGATCGCTTGGTGATGGAAGTAATCCACAAGATTCCCTAAACGAGGTCGATCGGAGCCGAAACACTGCGGCGATCGCGCCAGGAGATGACCCAACTTTTGCAGAATTTGCCAGCGCCCCTCCAACCCTACGATCGGATTGGTTTCGCTCACTTGCAATCCTGCCGCTAGGTCGTTGAGGGAAAGTTGGGTCAGACCCAAGGCATCGGTGGTTAAGTCGCCCGTTTGCGAAAATTTACCCTGGCAGAACAAGTCTAAACTGGCTACGGCTAGACCTTCCGAGCGCTGCCAGATCCGACCTTCCCCATCGCGATAGTGCCAAGCTCCGCCCGCCCCCGCATCCAACAACACACTGGGAATGACGAGATCAAACTGTGCCTTGGCTCGCTCTAAAGGCTCCAATCCCTGTAACGCCTGGGCAACCCGCTCGGCAGGAAAATGTCGCCAACGGCTATGGAAGGGAATATTGCCATCAGGATAATCCCGCTGCATGGTTTCAATCACAGAATCTGCCACCGCATCCAAGCGCGTCAGATCCACTTGAAAATGGTACAAGCGATCGGCCAATCCCAATTCCAGCAGACGATGGGCTTGTTCACGAATAGCATGGGGCGATCGTAGATAACTTACAGAAACCATAGGGGGTAGAAACTGTAGGAACACAAGCTATGGGCAAAAGCGAGCATGTTGGAGTTGCAACGAAAATCAAAATCCGTCCAATCTCGCCTAAACAAAAATTAGGGAGCGCTAACCGGGCATTATTGGAGACAATAAAGACGTTTCTTCCAGGATTTTGAGGAGATAGTATTCTATCTTCGCTCCAGTCTTATCAAACCCACGTTTTATGAATCATTTTGGGACTGTACTTAAGGTTTTGGCCGCGTCCATCGTCATTACCCTAGGGATAAAATACATTGCACCTAGCATCACCATCGCTCCCACACCGATGAATGCTCTCATTGCAGTGCTCCTACCCACCGTCGTTGTAGCGGGATTTTTAGCCTTTAGATCGCAAACAGCCCCCGATCGGTCTCTGCAATCAGATCGATCGACCCAATCAAATCCATAGGCAAGCAAATCATCGGTAGTCAAATCATCGGCAGTCAAATCATCGGTAGTTGAATCGAGTCAGCAGGAGAGAGGAGTGATGGAGTTAGGACATTGGGTCGGTCTTTTGGCCTTAGGCATTGCGCTATTTATTCTCTGGCAAATTCGCAATGTATTGATGCTGATTTTTGCGGCGGTGGTACTCGCCTCTGCGCTGAATACCGCCGCTCGACAAATTCAAAAACTGGGCATTAAACGAGCGCCTTCGTTAATTTTGTCGATCGTGGGGATCTTCGGCCTTCTGCTCCTGTCGGTTTGGCTAATTATTCCGCCCTTTGCCGATCAATTTCAGCAACTGACCACCCTCTTTCCTAAAGGGCTCGATCGCGTCAACACCTGGTTAGACGATGCCCGCAGCTTTGCGCCGCCTTTCCTGCAATCCTCGCTACCCGATGTCGATAGTCTGATTCCTCAACTCCAACCCCTCGCCAATCGCTTACTTGGCAGTTCTTTTACGTTCTTTTCAGGCACGTTGGGAGCCCTCTTAAATATTTTGCTGGTCGTGATTCTTGCCATCATGTTTTTGGTGGATCCTGACCAATACCGCCGGGTCTTTGTCCGGTGTTTCCCCTCCTTTTACCGTCGCCGCATCAACGATATTTTGCTCAAGTGTGAAGAGTCCCTGCGGGGCTGGCTGGTCGGAATTCTGTTCAATATGGCGGTGATTGGGGGCTTTAGTGGTTTGGGTTTGTGGATTCTGCACATTCCCTTACCCTTCGCCAACGGGATTTTGGCGGGCTTGCTCACGTTCATTCCCAACATTGGGCCTGCCATCAGTGTGGTACCGCCCATGGCGATCGCGTTGCTGGATGCACCCTGGAAGTCTGTAGCTGTCTTGCTTCTGTACTTTGCGGTGCAGCAGTTGGAAACCAATGTCCTGACGCCCTATGTCATGGCTCAACAGGTTTCTCTCATTCCTGCAGTGACGTTGTTATCACAGTTTTTCTTCGCAACATTTTTCGGTTTTCTGGGGCTATTGCTGGCCTTACCCTTAACCGTTGTCGGCCAAGTTTGGATCCATGAAATTGTGGTTAAAGATATTTTAGATCAATGGACAGAAGCAGAATTTTCGATCGTGCCCAGGAGATTCCAGAAAGCTACGACAGATCAATCCCCAACCACAGACAAGAATTCACTAGAGCAATCTCCAGCCACCACAGACGATATTGAACCTTTGGTCATTCTGCAAAGTCAGTCTGGGGAAGCGTTGATCGATCAAGTCTCTCCTACAGGCTCCCAATGTGAAGAGTCTCCAGCCCCCCGTGACTCTCTCGATCGCAATAAAGACTTAGATTAAGCTGACTGGGTAATCGTCGTAGATTTCACAGTCGTAGATTTCACAGTCGTAGATTTCACATAGGTGGCTAAAACTGATTGGCAATCCGCTACAGAGTCTCGGCGGGTTAATGCTTCCACCAGGGCATCGTAAGCTGCTGAGTTTTCTTCCAACAGCGTTTTCGCCCGGAGAATACAGAATCGTTCTTTTTGCTCCGCTTCCCCATCGGAAAATTTGAGGTGATTCAACACAGCCCGTAGCTTGAGCCGATCGTCCGATCCGCCCTCAGCGCTACCATACTGCAATTTTTCCGCTGCGATGCCTGCCATCCAAACCGTGCAGAAACGATCGAGCCACTGGGCTGATAGCTTGCCCTGTTGCAGTTGCTGGTCTAACTCCTGGGTATCAAACTGAATACCGCCTTGCCCCGCAAAGCCTTTCCGCAAAGCCTCCCACGCGGTGAGGGAATAGTCTGTGACGGGAATGCCCAACTGTTGCGCCACCAGGAAATGGCCCGCCTCATGGCGAATAATCCGTTCACGGTGAGCCGGGGAAAAGCCTGCAATCCAATCCAACAGCACATTCTGCCCCTGCCCCTGAAAGCTAAAGGCATCCAGCGTCCCGATCGCCATCATCCCAAAAATCGCGATCGCAGGCACCGCTGGCGAAATATGCAGCAATGGCCCTAACAGCGTTGTTAAGGTCATCAAAAACACCGCGATCGCCACCAAATTTAGGGACAGTTGATTCATTGCTCTAAAATTCCGCGCTCTAAAATTCTGCAAATAATACAAATGCCAGACAGGGCTGAAACGCAGATCGCCCAAGAGAACCAAGCTAGGGCATCTCTGGGGAGCTCTCCGGTGGACTACTCTCCGATGAACTATCCGATTGCGGCGTAGCAGAGGAATCTGGGGAAGTAGCCGTCCCTGAACTCTCCGGTTGTTGACCTCGGGCTTTAAAGAACGTTTCTAAACTTTGCCGATCGCCAACAAACCGCCAATGCCAGGGTTCATAGGACACCCCCTGCTTATTATTTTTGGGAAATGACAGTTCAAAGTTGTAGCGCGGTGCATTGGCTTGCAACCATTTGAAGGCCGCTGTTTGCTCAAACTCAGGACTTAAGTTCGTCGCCGGAACATTACCATCTCCAATGTCGATCGCATAGCCCGTGTGATGCTCACTGTAGCCGGGAGGCGCACTAACGGCTGCCCGCTGTTCCGCTGTTTGGATCCGTTGCTGCTTCAAGGAGAGAAAGACCTGTTCTTGTTCCGAGATCGATCGAAAGGCAGACAATGGCATTAAGCTAATGCCTTCAGCTTGGGCAGCAGCAGTCATCTCTTTATAAGCCTGGGCAGCGGCCTTGCGCAGCTTCAGCCCCCCATCTGCCGTAATTGGTTCCAATTCCGCTGCGGGAGATTCGGGATAGGGGTAGTGGTTCAGGACAGTTCCTGCTGGAGCACCTGCGGGATTGGTATTGTTAGCGGTCGAACTGGATGCAGGAGGATCTGAGGTCGGGTTACGAGAGACTGCCCACCAGCCAGCTCCCCCGATCGCCGCGACGATCGCCAACCCAGCGATGCCCATCAACGGCGTTAAGCCTTTTTTGGGCTGACTGGTTAATGTTTCCCTAGTCGCTTCTGGCAAATCATCATCAAAGGAAGACGAAGAGAGTTTTGAGGGTTTTCCGGGCCAACCAGCCTTACTCACACACAGTCTCCTTGGTAAATCCAGAAGGTAATAACCAATTTAAAGTAACAAATTCAAGTAACAAACCATTTACAGAAAATTATAGACGGCACAACCGTACAACTTGGCCCTACCACCAACCCTTGTGATCGCGGGCGTTTCCCCAGCATCTCTGAAGTCTGAGACTTTCCCTAGAGTAGACTAGATCGCCATCCCATTAACGGTTACTGTTAACACTGACGATTAATCTTGCCTATTTCCCATCTCCCGAAGGCTGTCATGGTCATGTCCCCTGTTCAAGAATCTGCGCCCCTTCCCTCCAATCCATTGGCTATCCCTGAATCACGTCCCGAATTGTCGATCGTTGTGCCGATTTACAACGAAGCAGAAAGCTTACCGTTTTTGCTCGATGCGATCGGCCAGAGTTTAGTCGAAAGTGGACTCAACCATGAAGTGATTTGTGTTGATGACGGCTCCCAGGATGGATCAGATCGGATTTTAAAACAGCAAGCTGCCGATCGCCCCCATCTACGGGTTGTCCTTCTCCGGCGCAACTATGGGCAAACTGCCGCGATCGCGGCGGGGTTCAAATACGCCCAGGGGAAGGTCGTGATTACGCTAGATGGGGATTTGCAAAATGACCCAGCGGATATTCCCATGCTGTGGAACAAGTTGAACGAAGGCTATGACCTCGTCAGCGGTTGGCGCAAGGATCGGCAAGACAAAGCACTGACCCGTGTAATTCCCTCTAGAATTGCCAATTGGCTCATCGGTCAAGTGACGGGGGTCAAACTCCACGACTACGGTTGCTCCCTTAAAGCCTACCGATCGGAACTGGTAGCAGACTTGAATCTATACGGCGAACTGCATCGCTTTTTGCCCGCCCTCGCCTTTATCGAAGGGGCACGAATTACCGAAGTTCCCGTGCGGCACCATGCCCGCCGCTATGGTCGGAGTAAATATGGCCTCGATCGCACCTTCCGAGTGGTGATGGACTTGCTCACCATTTCCTTTATGCGCAAGTTTCTGACCCGACCAATGCACGTCTTTGGGCTGTTTGGCCTGATTGCATTGGTCTTGGGTGTGCTTTTAGGCTTCTACCTAGCTTATGTGAAAATTGTCTTTGGAGAAGATATTGGCCAACGTCCGCTGTTGACGCTGACGGTATTGCTGTTGATTAGTGGGTTACAACTGTTTAGTTTCGGCCTTTTGGCGGAATTGGGAATGCGAACTTACCACGAATCCCAAGATCGTCCCATCTATCGGGTTCGTGAAGTGATTGGCGTTGCAGGAGCCGAACCGGACGATCGAACTCCCTAAGCGATTGCGCTTAGAGATCTACACCATTGTGGACGACTGCTGATTAAAGACTTGCTATTCCTTGGGCTTGGCTTTATTCAACCGCAACTGACGCCCCATCCACTCAGCGCCATCTAACTCGCTGATGGCATTATCCTCATGGGCAGCCTCGGCCAACTCCACAAAGGCAAAGCCTCGTACCCGACCTGTCTCCCGATCGGTGGGGACTACAATGCGCTTAATTGCACCATATTCTCCAAAAACCTCTTTTAAGTCATCCTCAGTTGCTTTGTAGGAGAGATTTCCAACGTAAATAGTCATGGGCTTGAACTTCCGAACGAGTAACGTTGCTGCTTGCCGCCCAAGCCCTCTCTCCTGTTTGCAAATCTTCAAAGTTACAAGCCTTTAAACTGCAAGGTTTCAAGGAATCATTTAGGGAGGCAAGAAACCTGCTGGGGAAGATCCGTCACAGCACTGATGCTACCTCGAGAAATTCATTGAGCTAGAAATTCGTTGAGATTGAACTTCTAGAACATCATCCAGTAGGCAACAATCAAGCGATATTTCAGCCATTCATCAGCAAGAGCACAATTTCCCACGACAGACCGATCTTTCTACTAGCCCTGATTTTGTCTTTTACCTTCCTTTCCTGGGATCTGCCTCAGAAGCACTGAATTCCAGTTAGGCAGGAAACTCCATATCAAAGGAAGAGAAGTCAGTCTATCTTAAGGAATAGATTCAAGATCGTAGCGCTTAATTTTCTTGCCAGTAGACAACACCGTTACAAAATTAGTGGAATTTCTAGCTAATTTTTGTAACAGCTTTTGGAATTGCTTCTATTCGTAAAGAAAAGAGGCTTTAAGTTGCAAATTCTTAATAGTGGCTGAGATAGCCGATCGGGAAGTTGGCAGGACATCCTCCAAATCAACCACCGACAGACCCGATCGAACGGCCAGAGATCGAGCCAACCCCTAACTCAGCAGATATAGACTCGACGGGGAACTCGATTAATCAATCGAAATGGATTGTGGCCCAGTGGAGGACGCACTAGTTGGCACCGTCGTTGTTGGATCAATCCCCTGCTTCACCAACCAACTTTTAATGGGATCATCATTCAAATTAAGCTTCAGCAAACCTGAAACAAAACCGCCCATGAAAGCAATCGGCTGCTGAGTTAATTCCTTCATTAATGGAGAAAGTTCTGTCAGAAACATATTGCACCTTCACACCTTGGTTATCGTAGTTGGGCACGGGTTATCACAGTTGGGCAATCGTTAATCTGGGGTTTGTCAGGCGAATCGGCGTTTACTTGGCCCTAGCTTAACTTGGCCCCAGCCTGGCTCAACCTAGCCCTAGATAATTTGCCCCTAGATTAATTTAGCCCTGTGAACTTTATTGTCGTGTTTTGTTGCGTTTTTGGGTAGTGGCATCTCTGGTGGATTCTCAGTCCATTCAGTATTGGGATCTAGGACGGTTCGGTTTTAACCCTGAGGCAGATCGGACTACCGATTCCTTCTCACCACAGACACCGTTAAGATAAGAATTGGTGTTCTTGCCGATAGAGGTGCGCTCCGTGCTGAAAACCCTGGTTGAAGACTTTACAATTATTTTTGAGCGGGATCCAGCCGCTCGCAACTGGGTCGAAGTTCTATTTTGTTATCCTGGGTTGCAGGCGCTGTTTTTCCATCGGATTGCCCATGCACTCCATCGGTTAGGGCTGCCCTTTATTCCACGCCTCATTTCCCACATCGCTCGCTTTGTGACTGGGATTGAAATTCACCCTGGAGCCACGATCGGGCGTGGGGTATTTATCGATCACGGCATGGGTGTGGTGATTGGCGAAACGGCGATCGTGGGGGATTACGCCCTCATCTACCAAGGCGTGACCCTAGGCGGAACCGGGAAACAAAGTGGAAAACGTCACCCAACCCTGGGAGAAAATGTCGTAGTCGGCACGGGGGCGAAGGTTCTCGGCAACATTCAGATTGGGAATAATGTGCGGATTGGAGCTGGATCCGTAGTACTACGGGATGTCCCATCGGATTGCACCGTCGTGGGGGTTCCGGGACGGGTGGTGTATCGGGCAGGTGAACGGGTCGAGCCGTTGGATCACAACCGTTTGCCGGACTCGGAAGCGCAGGTCATTCGGGCTTTGGTCGATCGGATTGAAGCTCTGGAACAACAACTACAATCCCTCCAAAGTCGGCAAACTCTGGCGGAATGCTATGCCATGCCTGCCGCAGAAGGGTCAGACATGCAGGAGTTAACTGATTTAACTGATTTGTCTGGGGAGGAAGCGTCCGAGCAACCTTGCTGCCAACTTCGGGACAAAGTTATTAATGAGTTTCTAGATGGTGCTGGAATTTAGTAGGAGCGTAGGATTTCCCTACAAGGTTCCTTAATTAATCACGCCATAAAACCGAGAAGATCGCACATTTAACGATCGGTGAGAGTCATCTCTTGCCGATTTTCGATCGTCTAGTCGATCGGCCCCTCGATCGTCAATATTCATGAACTTATGACAAGCCCTCAAAATTAAAGTGCTAGGATCCAGATTGAAGTGGTAGCTAAATATCCCATTGATCTTTCTAGCTTGACAGGTAATAACTCAGACATAGATCGCAGGGAAGCAGGAGTGGGGAGTTCAAGTTTAGCTGTAAGGTTTTAGCTAGAGATTTTAGTGTAGATTGTAGTGCTGGATTTTGCCTTGAGAGAGCTTGCAGGACAATTTCCCCGGCTTGGTAATAACGTTCTTAAATTGAATTCTCCATTGAGCTAGTAATGTTATCTAGACAGTGATCTTACTCAGACAATTCTGTCATCGGACTCGGGTGAGCAATTTACTGTCAGTTCAATCTTTTTCAAATTTCTCAGAAAGTTGATTTTCTGATATTTTTGTCATTTCAACTTTTGTTTCAGATATTGACGGATTGAGTTGTTTTCTATTCCATCTAGCTGATAAAGAAAATTCTTTTTTGATTCTCGTAATGGATTTCATTGAAATCATTTTCAAGCGATCGATGAAATCAGTTCAGTGATATCTGGTGTGAGCTTTGGGACAGCTACAGCTAACTAGTAGAGATTGATGAGTTTACTTGATTCCACGATTCATAAATTTCTTGACAGGAAAGGAGCAATATATGTTGCAACAAACGATTCGGATTGAGAATGAAACGCGCAATCATCGAGGAGACTTGCTAGATGCCACGATCGAGTACGAACTGCTGGAAATGAATGATGCTTTTGGTTGGGCCGTGATCCAAGCCAATAGCGCAGATCCAACCATTCATCGTGTACCCCCCGATCGCTTGCGCACTTTGGAAGTGATTGGTTCTCAGGTAGCAATTAAACCAGGCACCCGCGATCTGAAAGGTTATTTCTTGAAACGGAAATCGGGCTATGCCTTCATGGGCATTGATGACTTTGGTTGGGCGGTGATTTGCACAAATAAACATGATGCATCTTGCCATCACGTCGATCCAGACAACTTGAAGATGACACAAATTACGAGAAGCATCAGATACTCCCATGCCAAGAAATAAAGAAGACCGCAGGCCACTGCTGGATGCACCGTTTACGGATTAACTGCCTGCACTTGCCATGGAGAATTAGCGGGGCGATCGTAAATCCAACGGTTTTGCGGATCACCTCGCAATTCCAAGTGATCAACCCCTGTGGGATCCAGCAACAGGAGACAAAAGGAGACGAGGGGTTGCGTAAGATCCAAGACATCATCGGTGGTCAACAGGGCTTGGGTCGCTCGGGGCTGAGCCGGCGTTGGCCAAGCAAATTGTGCCCTTGCCCGATCGGACAGGTCTTGCCAAGCCTGCGATCGGGCCATTTGTAATGTGAGGTCAGGTTCCGTTGCCGTTACCAATTGCAACTCCCCTAAAATCCTGAATTGCTCACGGGTTTTTGGGAAATACCAACACAATTCCGCCCATCGAGAATGCTGGTAATGCTGAACTTTTTCGCTGCGGGCATCGGTGACAAACTTGAGTTGATTGGTTTCGCCCCAAAATCCTCGAAAGACGATCGTTCGATTGGCGGGTTTGCCATCGGGCCGGACTGTGGCCAATTGGGCATAGCGGCTTTCCAGTTGGGAACGATTTCGGTGGAGGGCGCGGGCTAGGGGCGATCGCCAAGGGGCCAAGGTCATGAAGTTACAGGATTAAAAACCGGAACATACCGTAGTGACTCTATCACCGCAATGGCCTCTTGGGGCGACAAGTTACTGCACTGGTCGAGTTCTGGAATGACCCCTGCACCTGTGAAGCGGTAGAAAGCAGCAGGCGCAACGACGGTACGATCGCTCAACCAACTGGATAGCAGCGTTGGCGTAGCCGATTTACCGTATCGATCGACCTCTAAGCGACCCTCGCTAAACTGGGACGCTTTCGTATTAATGGGATAGCTGGCTATTTTGGACTGGGGCAAATCACCAATGCCGCCAGAAGTCGCTTCGATCGCGAAACATTGAATCTGGGTATTAGTTACTTTTTCATACAGAACCGTGTAGGTATAACCTCCTAGCCGGGAGGATCTTTGAGTCGTAGCCAATATTTGCTTGAGGCGGAAGCCTTCTGGGACATAGCTCGGCAAGGCAACCTGCAAACCAGAAGATTGCAAAACCAGCAGTTGACGGGCTGTGGGCTGAGTCACAGGATTGTTGAGTCCTGGATCAGGAAGTTGGGCTTGGGCAATCGGGTGGAGCTGAGGAAACCCCAAATAAGTGAAGAGACAGGTAGCAACTGCGATCGTTGATTTCATAGGAACTCCAGATGCAAGATTATGTATTATTTGATGCAACTGTCTTTGTTGTTACTGTAGCAATCCCATCAAAGAAAAAAGACTGGCTCCCAAGAAAAGTAATTAAAAACTTATGATTCATAGCATGCTTCAGACAGTGCACCAGGTTTAAGCATTAAGAAATCCTGACATTTTGGCCCTCGTCTCGATTGTGACCATAAGTCTCCTCAGGAACTCAAAAAATGACTACACAATCTGAGGAACATTAGGCTATATTGGGTTCCCATATCAACCTTCACACTATCGGTAGTGTATTGCTGGGAATCACCAAGCATTTGTACTACTATATTGATCTGTCCTCAGGAGTCCCCACATGGTTCAAGACATTGAGCGCTCCAGACCTCAAAGCAGTCTGGGTGACGTAGATGCTGGAGTAGATGCATCAGTACAGTTGAACGGGCAATTCCCGGCGTCTGCCCCCGCTGCCAACCCCGTGTTTTATCGCACCTACAGCCGCAAACTCAGCGAAACTCGTCGCGAGTCTTGGGCAGAGGTCACCACCCGTACCCTTCAGGGGCTGGTCGAACTGGGTCGATTCACACCCGAAGAAACGGCGATCGTCGATCGGATGCAGCAACAGCTTAAATGCCTGCCCTCGGGGCGCTGGCTGTGGGTAGGCGGAACCGAGTGGATCAGGCGGCAGGAAAATTTCTCTGGAGCCTACAATTGCACATCTACAAATGTGATCGACTGGCCAGCCTTTGGGCTGATGATGGATTTGGCCATGATGGGCTGCGGGACAGGCGCAATTCTGGAACCGAAGTACACCGATCGCTTACCGGCCATCCGCAACCGTTTAACCGTGAAATTAGGTTGGGGTATTGGCACTGTTTCAGCCGATGAGCGCCAACAGAAAACCGTAATTACCCTCAACGGCAACCAAGTCACGATCGTGGTTGGCGATAGCCGCCGGGGTTGGGTGGACTCCTACCAAGGATTGTTGGAACTTTCCACGGACGATCGCTTCACTGGCGACGTGGAAGTCACGATCGATTTGGGCAATGTCCGGCCTGCTGGGGAGAAACTGAAGGGCTTTGGTGGCGTGGCGAATCCGATTAAGCTGCCTAGCTTGTACGATCGCTGTGCTCAGATTTTAAACAAGGCGATCGGGCGACAATTAACCCCCGTGGAATGCTGTTTGCTCATCGACGAAGCCGCTGCCTGTGTCGTTGCGGGCAATATTCGTCGCTGTTTACCGGAAGATGCTCTTGTGCATACCGATCGCGGTCTCATCCCCATCAAAGATATCCAGATTGGTGATCGGGTACAAACTCCGCTGGGATTTCAGCGGGTTGTAGATAAATTTGACCAAGGTATGCAGGATGTCTACGAAATTCAGACCAACGCAACCACCCCGCGAGCCACGCTGAATCACCGCCAAGCCGTACTCGCAAGCGCCACAGGAGAAATCGTTTGGAAATCTGTGGCAAGCCTGGAACCCGGCGATCGGCTGATGCACAGCACCCAAATTCTCTCGGGGTCTGTGACGCATCTTCCTGCGGACTTTACCAGCGATCGACCTGAACAGAGTCGTACTGCGAAACCCATCACGATTCCTGTACTCACTGCTGATGTGGCGTGGTTGATTGGGTTGACCCATGGCGACGGATATGTTGCGCTTGGGACAAACAAACATGGCAAACCTTATGGTCGCGTTGAATGGGCCATGAATGGTTTGGAACCAGAACAATCTGCCGCCATTCAAGCTAAGCTCGATCGAGCCTTAGCCCAGTTTGGTCTAACTGCGACCCATGGCAAAGTGAATGGCGAAAATACGCTGAAATCCGTTTGTTCTTCCATTCGGCTTGCTGAATATTTCCATGCTTTCATCAAGCAACCGAATGTTACTCTGACTGTTCCTAGCTTTATTTTGCAGGGTTCGATCGATGTGCGATCGGCCTATCTGGCAGGCTTGATGGACAGTGATGGTAGCGCTCAGGGTCGTCCGCCTCACTTGCTCACTTCGGTCTACCGTAGCTTTGTTCGTCAAGTGGGTGCCGTGCTTTCCAGTTTAGGGATTGCAGGTCGGATGAAACTTGTGCATCCCAAAAATGAAACTTGGCAGGTCAAATACACGCTCACTTTGCCTGCGTTCAAGTCGCAATACAATGCTTTGATTGCACCCCACTCCATCAAAGGTGCAATTCATCAAGGCTTGAAAATGTATGGATTTACCGTTCCTGGTAAAGTCATGCGTGAGGTCTATTCTTACAGTGAAATGCGGGAAATGGGCTTCCAGGGCAATCGTTCTGTGGATGCCAACTATGAGCGTTATGTTGCAGAAGCAGATGTCAATCTCGACATTCCTGTCACAGTCAAAGGTTTGGGTAGTTATGACCATGTTCAAACCTATGACATTGAAGTGGAAGAAGCACATTGTTTCTATTGCGATGGCTATCTAACCCACAACAGCGCGGGGATGCGTCAAGGCAACAGTGAAGATCACGCTTTCGCGATGGCTAAAGATAACCTCTGGCAACAGGGCGAAGATGGCAATTGGCGCATTGATCCGGAACGGGATGCGCTACGGATGGCCAATCACACCCGTGTATACCATCGCAAACCAACCAAACAAGAAGTTGAAGACGCAGTCCGCAAGCAGTTCTATTCCGGGGAAGGGGCAATTCAGTACGCTCCAGAGGCGATCGCGCGATCGAATGCAGACTTACTGCCAACCCGTGAGCAACAGCTTAAATTCATCACTGCCTATGAATCGGATCAAGGTGCAGCCTTTCTGCTCAAACTTGCACCAAATATGCCCCAGGACGAACTAGAACATCGCCTTGGCCGCTATGGTTTAAATCCCTGCGGAGAAATTTTAGGTGAAGATTTCCACTGTAATTTGGCGGAAGTGCATTTGAATCAAATCGATCCGCACAATCTTCAAGAACAGGAAGATGCCTTTACAGCAGGGGCTTTGACCGTTGCAGCGCTATTGCATCACAAATTCACTGAGCCTCGCTATCGTCGATCGCGGGAACTTGATCCGATCGTAGGGGTTTCGTTCACGGGTCTGTTCGACTTCTTTGTGAACGCCTTTGGGACGGAATGGCTGAACTGGTGGGCAGAAGGGCGGCCAGATACCGTGAAGGGCTTGGAATTCAAAGCCAAGGAACAGGAATATCTCAGCCGTTGGAAGGCGATCGTCCATCGGGTTGTTGGGGAGTACTGCGATCGTCATGTTTTGCATCGCCCCAACCGTTGCACGACGGTACAACCCGCAGGCACCAAGAGCTTGCTCACGGGTGCATCGTCCGGTTGGCACCCCCCCAAAGCCCAGCGGTTCATCCGTCGCATTACCTTCCGGAAAAATGACCCCGTCGCCTTAGCTTGCTTGGACTATGGTTACAACATTGTGCCGTCCCAATCGGATAAAGACGATGAAGGTAACTTGCTGAACGATCCGTTCGATCCGCGTTGTACAGAATGGCTGGTGGAAATTCCGGTGGAAGTGCCCTGGGCAAACATTCCCGGTGCCGATGAAGTCGCGATCGAGCAATTTTCGGCAACGGCGCAGTTTGATTTCTACATGCAAGTGCAGAAATACTACACCGCCCATAACACCAGTGCAACGATCGAACTGCGGGAAGACGAAATTGATGCATTGTCCAATGCAATTTACAACGCAGTGGAAACCAATGACGGTTACATGAGTGCAGCGCTGTTAGCCCGTTTTGATGCACCGTTCCCCCGTCTGCCCTTTGAGAAGATCGATCGGGCGACCTACTTGCAACTGTCAGCGGACGTTATCGCGCGGCGCAAGACGGATAACTTCTATGCAGCGCTAGCGAAGTACGATTCCGGTGAAGTCGTTGCGGAAGGCCCCGCCGGATGTGACAGCGACAAGTGCATGATGCCTGAAAAGAAAGGCTAATAACCAGCTAATCCAGAGCTAATTTAGCCAGTGGGAATCCTGTAGCGAATTAGATTCGTGATGAAGTAGATAATTTCGAGGTGAGCTAATTTCAGGCTCACCTTTTTTATGATCAAATTATGATCAAATATTGAGGACTGAGACATAGACCTTTTACACCAAGGCCAAGATTCCAGAATATTGGGTCATTGATATTCAGCCCAAAACACGATCGCTCCCATGCACTTTCCAGAAGTCGCGATCGTATTGACCAATTGTTTTTTGCCGGAAATTTAGAGTACTGCCAGAATCAGCCTTACCAGCAAAAAACGCTGAAGCCTCCCAACTGAGAGACTCCAGCGCCCATCACCTAAATCTCAAATCTACTCGACTTGAATCTTTCGCCTACCCAATGACTAGCCCACGGCAGCTTCTTCCGTTTCCGCTGCCAGCGCTTCTAACTGATCCTGCTGATCGCGGGAAATGCAGGTTTGAATGATCGTTTCAATATCCCCATCTAAGGATGAAGCAAGCGGGAAATTCTGATTCAAACGGTGATCGGTGACGCGGTTGTCTTTGTAGTTGTAGGTGCGAATCTTTTCCGATCGTGCCCCCGTTCCCACCTGCGATCGCCGCGCCGAGGAAATAGCATCCTGTTGCTCTTGCAACTTCATTTCATAGAGCTTGGCCCGCAAAATTTGCATCGCCCGTTCTTTGTTTTGTAGCTGCGATCGTTCTTCCGTACAGAAAATCCGAATTCCCGTCGGTTTGTGGAACAGGTCTGCCGCCGTTTCCACTTTGTTCACGTTCTGCCCACCGGCACCGCCCGATCGGGCCGTCTTCATTTCAATATCCTTCGGATCAATGTGAATTTCCACATCATCTACTTCCGGCATAATCGCCACTGTTGCTGTGGACGTATGCACCCGTCCCGAAGCCTCCGTCGCAGGCACCCGCTGCACCCGATGCACCCCCGCCTCGTACTTCAGTTTGCTGTAAACCCGATCGCCCTGGATTTCCACCACCACTTCCTTGAAGCCGCCCGCATCTCCCAGCGACTCACTCAACAGCTTGGCCTTCCAGCCTTGGGACTGGGCGTAGTAGGTATACATCCGCAATAGGTCGCCCGCCCAGATACTGGCTTCGTCCCCGCCAGTGCCTGCGCGAATTTCCAACATGATGTTTTTCTCATCGTTGGGATCCTTCGGCAGCAGCAAAATCTTGAGGCGATTTTCTAGATCCGCGATCGTATCCTTCAATTCCTGCACTTCCAGACTGGCCATTTCCTGAAGTTCTGGATCCCCGGCTGACTCCTTGAGAATTTGCTGGGCACCCGCCAAATCGTCCTGGGCTTTTTTCCAGTCATCGTAGGCCGTCACCGTTTCTTCCAAGGACGATCGGGTTTTTGCCACCCGCTGGAACTCGTTAGGATCTACAGCAATATCAGGATCCGCCAAACGGCGAGTCAGTTCATTAAATGTCTGTTCAACGGAATTGAGTTTTTCGAGTAAATACGCTTCAGCCATGGCGAGTCATCCTCATCAATCTGATAAATCTGAACGGAACAATGCATTCTGCCTACCGCAGAATCGATGCGGCCAAAAAGCAGCGATCGGGGAACAATGGGGGCCTTTCACAACCCCGCCATCTATCGCTTCCCAGGCATTGCGGTCACAGGATACTGAGTTCCAGGATGGGCCAAGTCGCAGATCATATTGAAGGAAACTCCTCCGACTCGATTAATCACGTCACTGCCTTCCACTCGTACAAAACCAAACCGTTGATAGAGCCGAATTGCGGGATTCTCTGCTCGAACATTGAGGCAAATCGCGGGATACCTGTTGCGAGCCATCTCCAGTAATTTTGCCAGAAGTTGGGTGCCAATCCCTTGATTACGTCGATCGGGATGTACTCCCATCGCCAATTCGGGGATTCCCTCAGCGATCCAGCCAAACCCCGGATCACTGGGCGACCCTAACCGCAACCAAGCAGCCCCGATCGCTTGGCCTTGCTCGATCGCGACTATTCCCAAATCGCCCGATCGCCCCCAATCTGCCCCATACCTTACTAGGCAAGCTTGCTGCTGCACAGCGGCGATCGACGGTTCATGGGCTGCATACATCAGCATTTCCCAAATAAGATCCGCATCCTGAGGCATTAGGGGCAACAGTTCGATCGTCATCGCGTAGATTGGCCACAGAGATTGGCCGCTGAGTGACTTGCCAAAGGGCTCTATAAACACAGAAATCTCGCCCCCAAGGAGAGGACGAGACTTCCTAAACTCAGGCTCAAAGCTATTTTTGCTTCATGCCATATTTCCGCATGAACCGATCAACCCGACCTTCGGTATCGATAATCTTTTGGGTTCCAGTAAAGAAGGGGTGGTTTCCAGACCAAACATCAACGTTCATGTTGGGCTTGGTTGAACCCACAACCATGACTTCTTCGCCGTTACAAACTACTTTGGCTTCGGCGTGCCATTGGGGATGAATTCCAGGCTTCGGCATTGCGATCGCTCCAATCTTCTACAAACTATTTTGACACTTCGATTTCGTTTCTGGGATCTATCTTGCTTCTGGAATTAAGCAAGCTACAACCAACGGCTCCAATCCCAAACAACCTGTAAAGACAAAGGTGCCTTCCGAAGAATGCACCTCCATCCACCCAAAATTAACGCTTGGAGTACTGAGGCGCTTTCCGAGCTTTGCGCAGACCGTACTTACGACGTTCCTTCGCCCGAGGATCACGGGTCAGCAACCCTTCTTTCTTCAAAGGAGAACGGTTTTCCGGATCCAATTGACACAGAGCCCGAGCCGCACCCATTTTGATGGCATCAGCTTGGCCCGTCAAACCACCACCATGGGCGTTGACCAACACATCGTAGTCATTTTCCAGACCTAGGGTTTCCAGAGGCGCTTTAGCCGCTGCGAGGTAGTCGGGGTTGCCTTGCAGATATTCTTCACCGGGCTTGCCATTGATGACAATTTGGCCACTACCGGGAACGATCCGCACCCGAGCGATCGCCGACTTACGACGACCGGTTCCTTGATACATTGCGCGATCTTGTTCTGCCATGGCTTAACCTTCTCCTCCAGGAATCGTGTTGATCGTCAGCACTTCAGGCTTTTGAGCCGCATGGGGATGATCGGCTCCGGCGTATACCTTTAATTTGGTAAACAACTGGCGACCCAAGGACGTTTTCGGCAGCATTCCCTTGACCGCTTTTTCAATAATCCGCTCAGGCAAGCGATTTTGCAGCTTTTCAAAGGTTTCTACCTTCATCCCACCGGGACGACCGGAGTGGCGACGATAGAGCTTCTGAGAGCGCTTCTTACCCGTTACAGCGATTTTCTCAGCGTTAATCACAATTACAAAATCACCCACATCCATCGAAGGCGTGTAGTTGGGCTTGTTTTTACCGCGCAGAACCCGTGCCACTTCGCTAGCGAGGCGACCCAGGCGCTGATCCGCCGCATCCACGACGTACCAGTTGCGCTCAACATCTTGAGAGGGGAGATAGGTCTTTTCCATTGCTCTAGGATTTCAAAACAGTGAATACCTGTTAGCTCGTACGAAACGATTAGCTCATCCAAACATCTGGTTTTTCAGGCGGCAAAACCAACTGCGGCTGTGTATCAAACCAGGCTTCTGGCGGGAAAGGATTGTCGTCATAACCCACACGAAGTAAACACAAACCTTGGGGCGGAGCGGCGTATTTCACATCCTCGCGGCGTTCCGACATCCACAATTCCGTGAATTCCTCTGGTGTGCGATCGCCTCGTCCCACCTGCACGAGCAGCCCCACCAGGAGACGCATCATGCCATACAGAAAGCCACTAGCCTGCACTTCAATGGTCAAAAAATCCCCTTGGCGCTTGCAAAAAGCTTCCTGTACATCCACCCAGGAGTGGGGCCGCTTAGACCCTGCGCGGTGAAACGCAGATAAGTGGTGACGACCGACTAAGGGATCCAAAGCTTTCTGAATCCGCTCATGATCCAGAGGCTCATGGTAGTAATGCCAAGCCAACGGTGCAACAAACAGATTGGGACGGGAGGCCGTATATAAGGTATAACGGTAGCGTCGATAGGTCGCCGAGAATCGAGCATGCCAGGTGGCTGGAACGGGAACAGCCGCACGGATGACAATATCAGCAGGCAATCGACGATTGAGAATTCCCATCCACCGATGGGCAGGAATATAGGTTTGGGCATCAAAATGCACGACCTGAGCAGCGGCATGAACACCAGTATCCGTTCTTCCTGCGGCATGGATAACCACCCGCTTTTGGGAGAGAACAGCCGCGATCGCCGTTTCTAACTCTTCCTGCACCGTTCGTTGGTTAAGCTGGCGCTGCCAACCGTAGAAATGAGTTCCCAGGTATTGCACCACAAGGGCAACTCGTTGGTTCTCCAGATCAGCAGCAACCTTCACCATGACGTTGGATGTGCTGAATTAAACCAGCTCAATGATCGCCATCTGAGCATTGTCTCCCCGACGGGAGACCGTTCGCAGAATGCGAGTGTAACCACCATTCCGGTTACCATAGCGCTCACCCGCTTGCTCAAACAGAGCATGAACAAGCTGCTTGTCATACATATAGCCCAAAGCTTGCCGACGGGCAGCTAAGGAACCATCCTTGGCCAGCGTAATCATATGTTCAGCTTCAGAGCGAACAGCTTGGGCGCGGGCTTTGGTGGTCGTGATCCGACCGTTACGAATCAGTTCAGTCGTCAGGGCACGCAATAGTGCCTTGCGCTGATCCGCTGGTCTTCCCAATTGGGGAACCTTACAACGGTGACGCATTGTCTCAACCTAATCGACTACAGAACAACATTGCAGCAAAAAGACTTGACCGATGATCAAGCCTAACGCCAACCTAACTCTAGCTACTAGACTTAGAGGATTTTTCCTTGGGAAGGGTGATTCCTAGGCGTTCCTGGAGCGCTTCCACAACCTCTTCAGCAGACTTGGCCCCAAAGTTTTTGATCTCCAACAGATCTTCTTGGGTATAGTCCAAGAGATCCGCCACCGAGTTTATTTGAGCCCGTTTCAAGCAGTTATAAGCACGAACAGAAAGCTGCAATTCTTCGATCGGAATCTGGCTTTCGGGATGCTCATCCGCATCAATATCGGTCTCAACAGCTTCAAAGTTGACATCCTTCAAGGGATTGAAGAGATCAACTAGGATATTCGCGGCTTGGCTCAGGGCTTCCTGGGGAGTCAAACTTCCATTTGTCCAGACTTCCATAACTAGCCGATCTCGATCGATCGCACCGCCAGCCCGTGCATCTTCTACGGTGTAGTTGACCTTACGAACGGGCATAAACACAGAATCCAGTTGGAGAAAATCCAAGGACACTGCTTCATCACGAATCCGATCGACCCCACGGTAGCCTTTCCCTCGCTCAATCCGGAACTCCATTTCCAACGTATGCCCTGGAGCAACGGTGGCAATGTACTGATCGGGAGAAACGATTTCGACTTCGGAGGGTAAATCAAAATGGCCAGCGGTTACAGTTGCCGGACCCTGCACTAACAAACGCCCAATCTGGGGTTGAGCCGAGTAGGTTTTCAGAACAACCTTCTTCATATTGAGAAGAATGTCCAAAACATCCTCTCGAACCCCAGGAATTGTCGAAAACTCATGGCTGACACCAGCAATGCGCACTGCGATAATGGCCGCCCCTTCCAAGTTGGAAAGCAATACCCGACGCAATGCGTTGCCGACCGTCGAACCCTGACCACGCTCAAGGGGTTCTAAGATAAACCGACTATATTGACTCTGATCTTTGTCAGTGCTGGTTTCTACACACTCAACCTGAAACTGTGCCACGGAGACCCTTCCTTTGAAACTGCTTTGGGAGGCAAGTAGAGCTGAACGCTCCAAACAAAACGTGAATTTATACTAGACGCGCTCTGAGAAATTAGCTTGACAAACTTGCGTGTCACACAATTAATCAACTGGGTTCTCAGCACGCTCTGAGCGACAATCCACACAAGGTTACACGCGACGACGCTTCGGAGGACGACAACCATTGTGAGGAATGGGCGTTACGTCACGGATCAGGGTGATTTCTAAACCAGCGCCCTGAAGTGCCCGAATCGCGGTTTCCCGACCGGAGCCAGGGCCGCTTACCATCACTTCAATCTGCCGCATCCCACAATCAATTGCTCGACGGGCTGCATTTTCCGCCGCAGTCTGCGCTGCAAAAGGGGTTCCCTTTTTAGCGCCTTTAAAACCACTGGAACCAGCGGATGCCCAGGAAACGGTTTCTCCTTGGGTATCTGAAATTGTTACGATCGTGTTATTGAAGGTGGACTGAATATGCGCTACACCGGTTGGAATATTCTTCTTAACCTTGCGCGCACCAGTTCTACGATTTGGTTTTGCCATTTTTCAAGCGACTAAACTAGACAACGTTTTCCAATTAGGAATTACTTCTTCGGTGCCTTCTTCTTACCAGCAACGGTACGACGACCGCCTCGGCGAGTCCGAGCATTGGTGCGCGTCCGTTGCCCACGCACCGGCAATCCAAGACGATGACGGCGGCCCCGATAGGTTCCGATGTCCATGAGACGCTTGATGTTCATGGCTTCCCAGCGGCGTAGATCCCCTTCGATCTGGTAGCCACCTTCAACCGCTTCCCGAAGTGCAGCAACTTCAGCATCGCTGAGTTCCTTGACGCGAGTATCGGGATTAATCCCAGTCTTCGCCAGCACTTCCTTGGAGCGAGTCAAGCCAATTCCGTAAATATATGTCAGACCAATTTCCACTCGCTTATCGCGAGGCAGGTCTACACCAGCAATCCGCGCCACACTCGTTCTCCCTAAATCTGCTTAATTCACACTAAACATGTCCATTTGGACGGGGAATGCCGAGCACTGCCAATTCCTTACGTGAGATTAGGACACACAGTGGGCACACCTCTTGAGTTTTGCGTTCAATCCAGGCTACTCCCCGAAGGCGGGGCTGACCTGGCGGCTTGCTTAACCCTGACGCTGTTTATGCTTGGGGTTTTCGCAGATAACCATTACGCGACCGCGACGACGAATCACGCGGCATTTGTCGCACATCCGGCGAACAGAAGCTCGAACTTTCATGCTTCTTTTGACGACACTACAAACACGACATCCTACCAAGTTAACAAGTCATTTGTCAAATGTTTTTTAAATAAATCTGAACCCATGCAGAAGGAAGCCAAGGACTTCCCATCCATTGGGCTATCTCTTATTTTTCAATCGATAGGTAATTCTCCCTTTGTTCAAGTCATAGGGAGACAATTCCACCTTGACCCGATCGCCCGGAAGAATCTTGATATAGTTGCGACGAATCTTCCCGGAAATGTGAGCTAGAACGTTAAAGCCATTGTCCAGATCGACCCGAAACATTGCATTGGGGAGCGAATCGACAACCGTTCCTTCCATTTCGATTAAATCTTCTTTAGACAACGCTTCCTCCTGGGAAAAATAATGAAGAATGGAACAACAACCTAAAAGCTAATCCATGTAATCACAAATCAGTCTGTTCGTGAACCCTGAAACTTGGGAGTCAAGTCATTGCTGATTCTGACTATTGTGCTGATTGACCACTGAGATTGCTCACTGAGAGGGTTTAGGGCCCACCCTTGACTATCGGCATAAACTGCCTTAACAACCTTAGAAGATCGTGGTGGTAATCGCTTTTTGAGTGTAGCTTATTTCATCCCGAGGACTGGGCCAGGACAAAAGTGGGGATCGTACTACACTGTCTATCAACAGGACAGATGGGTACGATCCCCCGCCAACTCAAATATCCTAAGCAACAGCAGCTTGTAGGGCCGTTGTTACTGATTCCATACTTTGGTTGCCATCGATCGTGACCAAAGTATTTTTCTTGTGATAATAGGCAATTAGCGGCGCGGTTTGTTCTCGGTACACATCCAATCGGCGGCGAATGGTGGCTTCGTTGTCATCGGAGCGCCCACTATCTTCACCCCGCTTAACAAGACGCTGCACCACCACCTCATCCGGAACATCCAGATTGATTACTTTGTTGCACTCTTGATGAATCTCTTTCAGCAACTCATCCAAGAAACCAGCCTGGGGTTCATTGCGGGGGAAGCCATCTAGAATCCAACCATTTTTCGCGTCGGGTTCCTGGAGCCGTTCTCGAATCAGGTCAATCACCAAAGCATCGGGCACCAACTCGCCCGCATCCATATACTGCTTTGCTTTGACCCCTAGCGGTGTTTGGTTAGCGACCGCAGCACGCAAAATATCGCCCGTGGAAATGTGGGGAATGCCCTGGGAGTCAGCCAGCAACTTGGCCTGAGTGCCTTTACCAGCACCCGGTGCACCGAGAAAAATCAACCGTGTCACTATTGTTTCACCATCCCTTCGTAACGCTGAGAAATTACATAGGTTTGAATCTGTTTAGCCGTATCGATCGCCACCCCGACCAGAATCAGCAACGAAGTTGCCCCAAATCCTTGGAAGGTGGGAACGCGGGTAGCACTTTCTACAGCCGTGGGAACGATCGCGACGATTCCTAGGAAGATTGCACCCAGGAACGTCAGGCGATTCAGCACCTTTTCCACATAGTCCGTTGTTGCCTTACCAGGACGAATGCCGGGAATACTGGCTCCCATTTTCTTCAAATTCTTCGACATCTCATCGGGCTGAATCACCAGAGAGGCGTAGAAATAGCTAAAGAATAGGATCATCAACAGATAGATGATGTCGTAGACAATGCTACCAGGCCGGAGATAGGTACCAATAAAATTACTAATGCCCTGATCTTTAAAGGCTCCTGCCAGCAGGCTTGGAAAACTCAAGACTGCTGAGGCAAAGATGATCGGCATAACCCCACCTTGATTCAAGCGCAGGGGCAAGTAGCTACTTTTCTCTAAATAAGTCCGACGACCCACCTGGCGACGGGCAGAAATGATGGGAATTCGACGAGTGCCTTCTTGCACAAAGACAATACCGACCACCATGGCCAAAAAGACCAAAAGCAGGACGATCGCGCCACCCACGGATTCTCGACTTCCGGTTTGCAGCAGTTCGAAGGTTTTGCCTAGGGACTGGGGTAACGTGGAAACAATGTTGAGGAAAATCAGCAGAGAAGCACCGTTGCCAATGCCGCGTTCTGTAATCAGTTCCCCGACCCACATGACAAACATGGAACCTGCCGTTAAGGTCAGCACAGTTTCAAGGACGAAGAAGGGCCCCCAATTTTGTGCGACCGGCTGCAACAGACCAAAGGTAAGTATGGTGCTTTGAATAATGGCCCAGCCCAACGCAACATAGCGAGTGATCTGGGAAATTTTCCGGCGTCCCGCTTCCCCTTCATTTTTTTGCAAGTCTTCCAACTTGGGAATTGCGGCGGTTAACAGTTGCAGAATAATCGAGGCGTTGATGTAAGGAATAATCCCCAAGGCAAAGACGCCCAAGGTTTTCAACCCCCCACCCGCAAACAGGTCAAGAAAGTTTAAAACACCGCTATTGGAAAACAGTTCACTAAACCGACTCCGATCGATGCCTGGAACTGGAATGAAAATGCCCAACCGCAACAGGACTAACAGACCGATCGTCAAGAGCAACCGACCTCTCAGTCCTGCTGCCTGCGCCATCTGCATGAAAGTTTCCTGTGCAGTAGGAGCCTTATCGCGATTAACGACCATAAGGGAATTCCTCTAAACCAACTGCCGATTGAATGCTCATTTTAAGAGAAGCAGCAATCCTCCCCAACTGAACCATTGGAATTTCCATGGCGATTGAGCTGTGGAGGATACCTTGCATAATCGATTATGTTATGAATTCACAAATTTTAGGGACGTTCGATCGAACGTCCCTAAAGCAATTCGTAGATAACGGTTTAGGCTTCTACTTCGCAGCTACCGCCAGCAGCTTCAATTTTTTCCTTAGCAGAAGCCGTGAATGCAGCGGCTTTGACCTTTAACGCGACCTTCAGCTCGCCTGTCCCCAGAACTTTCAGGGGGCCATCATCCTGGGTCAGGATGCCAGCTTCTAGCAAGCTTGCCAGGGTAACTTCGCTGTTGGCAGCCAAATCAGAAAGGTTTTCCAAGTTCACGATCGTAAAGACTTTACGATTGATCAGCGGGAAGCCCTTGAGCTTAGGCAGGCGGCGATAAAGGGGTGTTTGCCCCCCTTCAAAACCGGGACGAGTTGGACGGCCAGAGCGAGATTTTTGACCCCGCATTCCAAAACCACAGCTCGCACCTTGACCAGCAGCGATACCACGACCGACGCGACGGGCGCGCTTTGTTGAACCCTTTTGGGGTTGTGCATCAGCGAGTCTCATCGTGATTATCCTCTCTTAGAACTAGGAGTAAATTTGCTCGAGGGAAATGCCACGCTCCTCAGCTACCTGTTGGAAGGTGCGCAGGGAATCTAAAGCTTCCAATGCAGCACGGGCGTTGTTCAGCGGGTTATTGGAACCCAACTGCTTCGCAAGCACGTTTTTCACGCCTGCGAGTTCCAGTACAGTCCGCACAGCCCCCCCAGCAATTACCCCGGTACCAGGAGCAGCAGGACGCATCAGCACCTTTGCACCCACCGATCGCCCGGAGGAGGGGTGGGGAATGGAACTGGACTTGGTGAGGGGTACTTCTACGAGGTGCTTCTTGCCATCTACGACGCCTTTTTTCACAGCGCCGATGACATCGCTGGCTTTACCAACGCCCACACCCACTTGACCTTTTTCGTTCCCAACGATCACGATCGCCCGGAAACTCAGCTTTTTACCGCCCTTGACCACTTTGGTCACCCGACGAATTTGCACGACCCGCTCTTGCCAGTCGGACTTCTCTTCCCGGGCTTTGGTATTTTTACGACCTTTCGCCATTGTTTGCCTCTTTTAGAAATCTAGACCGCCTTCACGGGCTGCATCAGCCAGGGCTGCGACCCGACCGTGGTACAGATTACCACCACGATCGAAGACCACTTGCTGAATCCCCTTTGCCAATGCCCGCTGAGCAATTAACTTGCCAACTTCGCTGGCAGCAGAACAGTTTGCACCGGTTCCCACTTTCTCCCGAAGTTCCGGATCCACAGTTGAGGCAGATACCAATGTGCTGTGGGTCGTGTCATCAATCACTTGCACATAGATGTTTTCGCGGGAGCGAAAAACAGCCATCCGAGGACGATCAGACGTTCCAGCCAGGGCTCGGCGAATCCGGGCATGGCGACGACGGGTTAACTCTTTACGACTTGCTTTCATGGCTTACTTCTTCTTACCACCAGTCTTACCAACTTTCCGCCGGACAGCCTCACCAGCGTATCGGATACCCTTACCTTTGTAAGGCTCTGGCGGACGGACTGCACGAATTTTGGCAGCCGTGTTACCGACGACTTCTTTATCAATCCCGCTCACGGTGACATTCGTGTTGTTTTCGACCGCAAAGGTAATTCCTGCGGGCGGCACGATGTTCACAGGGTGGCTATATCCCATGCTGAGGTTCAAGTTTTGTCCTTGTACCGCAGCCCGATAACCAACCCCTTGGATTTCCAACTTGCGCTGGAAGCCTTGAGACACGCCTTCCACCATGTTGGCCACCAACGTGCGGCTGAGGCCATGGCGTTGGCGGGCAACGCGGGAATCATCTTTACGAGCGACGATGAGGGTATCCCCGTCCTGGGTCACCGTCACTTCCGACACAAGGGTGCGAGTCAATTCGCCCTTCGGCCCCTTCACCGTAATGGTTTGACCGTCGATCGTGACGGTTACCTTAGCGGGAATATTAATTGGACGCTTTCCAATACGCGACATTAGCTAATCACCTCGATGACGAATTACCACACGTAGCAAAGCACTTCGCCACCGACGCCCGCTTTGCGTGCCTCCCGATCGGTCATGATGCCGCTGGAGGTTGAGATCACAGCGACCCCAATTCCACCCAGCACCTTGGGTAGATCCTTACAATTGGAGTAAACACGCAGACCAGGCTTGCTCACCCGCTTCAGGTTGGTGATCAGCGGCTTGCTGCGATTTTTGCCTTTGTACTTTAGCGTAATCACCAAGTTGGTTTTTACGCCTTCACCGGCCTCTTCAAATTCACCGATAAACCCTTCCGCCTTGAGAACCTGAGCAATGCTACGGGTCATCTTGGTTGCTGGCACTTCGGTGGTTTCATGACGGGCCAATCCGGCATTCCGGATGCGCGTCAACATATCTGCAATGGTGTCGTTAACTGCCATAGTTTCCTCTTGATGAAACCGATTAATTCTCGCGGAAGGGCATTCCGAATTCCTTCAGCAGGGCTCGACCTTCTTCGTCCGTACCAGCGGTCGTAATGATCGAGATATCCATCCCTCGAATCTGATCAATGCTGTCATATTCCACTTCAGGGAAGATCAGCTGTTCCCGCAGACCCAAGGTGTAATTGCCACGGCCATCGAAGCTTTTAGGGCTAATACCACGGAAGTCCCGAATTCGGGGAAGGGCCAGGTTGATCAAGCGATCCATAAAGGCATACATCCGCTCAGCACGCAGGGTGACCATGACCCCCACGGGCATACCTTGACGGATCTTGAATCCCGCGATCGCTTTCTTAGCACGAGTGACGACAGGACGTTGACCGGTGATGATCGCGATTTCATTAATCGACGCTTCCAAGGCTTTCGCATTCTGGGATGCTTCGCCTAAACCCCGGTTCACCGTGACCTTCACAAGTTTGGGCACTTGGTGAAGGTTCTTGTACTGAAATTGCTCCATTAACTTTGGAACAACTTTCTCGTTATAGGTGGTCTTCAGACGTTGTGTCATACCTTTCAAATCCTTTCCCTGGGCTTGGTCAGGGAAGCTAGGTCAATGGTTGTTACTTGGGGGCTTAGTCAATGATTTCGCCCGTCTTCTTCAGCATGCGCACTTTCTTACCATCTTTGATGGTGTAGCAGACACGGCTGGCTGTCTTTTCCTTAGTGGAATACAGCATAACTTTACAGCTGTGGATGGGAGCTTCACTGGTTTGGATTTGACCAGACTCGCCTTCCTGTTGGGGTTTAACGTGCTTTGTCCGAATATTGACACCTTGCACGATCACCTGACTGGCACCGGGCAAAGCTTTAATAACTTCGCCAATTTTGCCTTTATCTTTTCCCGAAATCACCTGAACGGTGTCTCCGGTTTTAACGTGGATTTTTGCCATTTACAGTACCTCCGGAGCCAGCGAGACGATCTTCATGAAGTTCTTATCACGCAACTCACGAGCAACTGGCCCAAATACACGAGTACCCCGTGGATTGCCATCATTGTTGATGATGACCGCTGCGTTGTCATCAAAACGGATGCTCATACCGCTGTCACGGCGTAGGGTCTTGCGGGTACGGACGACAACGGCCTTCACCACATCAGACTTTTTAACACCCATATTGGGCGTAGCATCCTTAACCACGGCCACGATAACATCGCCAACCCCGGCGTAACGGCGGTTTCCACCACCTACAACACGAATACACATCAGCTTCCGAGCGCCGCTGTTATCCGCCACATTCAAATAAGTTTCCTGTTGAATCATGACGCTATCCCTTATCCCTCTCTAGCTTTGAGCAGTAGTCAGGATGTCAACCACAGCCCAGCGCTTGGTGCGGCTGAGGGGTCGAGTTTCCTCGATGCGCACGCGATCGCCCACTTTGCACTTGTTCTCTTGATCATGTGCTTTGTAGCGTTTCGTGCGGACAACGATTTTGCCGTACTTCGGGTGAGCAGCGCGGTTTTCCACTGCCACCACCACGGTCTTGTCCATTTTGTCGCTAACGACTAAACCAACTCTCTGTTTGACTGCCATTGGAACCCTACTCCGCTTCAGTTGCTGCCTTGATTTGACGCTCCCGCTCCACGGTCATCAATTGCGCCAGCTCATGCTTCGCATGCTTGAACTCGTGGGGCTTTTCCAGTTGACGAGTCCCTTTCTTGAAACGGAGGTCGAACAGGTGCCGTTTCACCGCGAGAATCTTGTCTTCAAGCTCCTGATCGCTGAGCTTGCGTGCATCTTCAATCTTGGGAAGAGACATAGCTTTAGCAACCCTCCGTCTCTGCAGCTGATGTGGAACGTGTAATAAATTTGGTCTTGATCGGCAGTTTGTACTGAGCAAGACGCATAGCTTCCCGAGCCACTTCTTCGGAAACGCCAGTGATTTCAAACAAAACTCGACCCGGCTTGACAACAGCAACCCAATATTCTGGAGCCCCTTTACCAGAACCCATCCGGGTTTCAGCAGGACGAGCTGTCACAGGCTTATCTGGGAAAATACGGATCCAAATCTTGCCGCCCCGACGGATATAGCGGGTCATGGCACGACGGCTAGCTTCAATTTGACGGGAGGTAATCCAGCTACACTCCGTGGCTTGGAGACCAAATTCTCCAAAGTTCAGATTGCTACCACGGGTCGCCAGACCGCTCATCCGTCCGCGTTGCTGTTTGCGGAACTTAGTTCTTCTTGGACTTAACATCTTTGCTTACCTACAAAGGACGAGGGATGGAGGGGGAGGAACCCTGGCAGAATCGGCCAGAATTCCCTAGCCTCAATTAACCTTCGTTAGAACGATCTTCAAACTGCTGACGACGACGCTGTTGGCGACGGCGAGGCTGCTGGTTCGTGGGAGCAGCTTCAACAATTTCTTGTCCGGGAATGCGCTCACCGTTAAAGACCCAAATTTTGATTCCCAGGGTCCCATAGATGGTTTGCGCAGTGCAGTAGCAGTAATCGATATCCGCCCGCAGGGTATGCAGGGGTACGCGACCTTCCCGAGTCCATTCCGGACGGGCGATTTCCGCACCGTTCAGACGGCCACTGACTTGGATTTTGATCCCTTCAACGCCAGCCCGTTGAGCCCGTTGGATCGCTTGACGCACCACACGACGGAAAGACACCCGACGCTCCAGTTGCTCTGCGATATATTCCCCAATCAAAGCTGCATCGGCATCGACGCGGGAGACTTCCACAACGTTAATGCGGATTTGCCGATCGCCACCCAAAACCTTTTGCAGTTTGGTGCGCAGTTCTTCAATCCCAGAACCACCACGACCCACAACCACACCAGGGCGGGAAGTGCGAATTTCCAGATCAATTTGGTCAGCCTTACGCTCAATCCGAATATCGGAAATACCAGGCTTATTGAGGTTGGCGAGGTTGAGAGGATTCTTCGTGAAAAATTCCCGAATTTTATGATCCTCTTGCAGTAATGCTGGGTAACGATTGGAATCGGCAAACCAGCGAGAGCGGTGCTCTTTAATGATGCCTAGGCGTAAGCCATTTGGATGAATCTTTTGTCCCACGGTTTTTATCCTCTTGCGATGTCTACTTAGTCTTCTGAACCGGGTGCCACGGTGATTGTGATGTGGCAAGTCGGTTTACGAATTTGATAAGCACGACCTTGGGCACGAGGACGGAACCGTTTTAGGGAAGGCCCCATATCGGCAAAGGCTTGGGCCACCGTCAGGGAAGCCCGATCGATTCCCATATTGTGTTCCGCATTGGCTGCCGCAGACCGCAGAACCTTGAGAATGGGTTCACAGGCGCGGTAGGGCATAAATTCCAGGATAATCAACGCTTCCCGGTAGGAGCGGCCCCGAATTTGATCCAGCACACGACGCACCTTGCGGGGAGACATGCGGATATATTTCGCGGTCGCTTTCGCTTCATTGGATTGTAGTGCAACTGCCATAGCTCAGTTCTCCTTAGCGACGCGCCTTCTTATCAGCACCGTGCCCCTTAAAGGTACGGGTGGGAGCAAATTCACCCAATTTGTGACCCACCATTTGTTCCGACACGTAGACGGGCACGTGGGTTTTGCCGTTATGCACGGCGATCGTCAGACCGATCATGTTGGGCAAAATTGTAGATGCCCGAGACCAGGTTTTGATGACGGAGTTATCATTTTTGGCCTTCGCCGCCTCAACCTTACGCAGCAGGTGGTCGGCAACAAAGGGGCCTTTCTTCAATGAACGAGACATTTCCGAGTTCTCCCTTTAACTTATGACTCACGACCGCCGCGTCCACGCTTGGACGACTTACGGCGACGACGAACAATCAGCGCACTGCTGAGTTTCTTCTTCTTGCGGGTCTTCTTACCCAGCGCCGGTTTACCCCAAGGGGTCACAGGGCCAGAACGACCGATCGGAGCCCGACCTTCACCACCACCGTGGGGGTGATCCACCGGGTTCATGACACTACCACGAACTTCGGGACGACGACCGCGATGGCGAGTCCGACCGGCCTTACCCAGGGTGAGGTTACGGTGCTCGGTATTGCCGACCTGACCGATCGTGGCCATGCAGTTGCGGCGCACCATGCGAACTTCCGTAGAAGGCAACTTCAAGGTGACGTAGTCGCCATCTTTTGCCGCGACTTGCGCACCCGCACCTGCGGAACGCACCATTTGACCACCCCGACCGGGATAGAGTTCAACGTTGTGAACGATCGTTCCTAGGGGGATGGCAGACAGGGGCATCGCGTTGCCAACTTCGATGGGAGAGCCTTCTCCAGCAACAACAGTCGCACCGACTTCCAAACCAACGGGATGCAAAATATAGCGCTTCTCACCATCTTGGTAGTGCAGCAGCGCAATCCGAGCATTACGGTTGGGATCGTATTCGATCGCCACCACTTTTGCTGGGATACCTTGCTTGTCCCGCTTGAAATCAATAATGCGGTACAGCTTCTTGTGACCACCGCCCCGATGACGGCAGGTAATCACCCCACGGTTGTTCCGACCTTTAGATCGATGAACATAAACAACTAGCGACTTTTCGGGTTCGCTCTTGGTAACTTCTTTAAAATCCGCCACACTACGATCGCGAGTTCCTGCGGTGTAGGGGCGATAGTTCCGAATACCCATAGTTCACTCTCTCAAACTGCTGACTAAACTTCGGGGAACAGGGTGATGGAATCCCCTTCCGCCAGCGTCACGATCGCTTTTTTGTAATGCGGTTTGCGACCTGCAAAGCGACCAACGCGACGAGACTTGTACGGCGGGTTTTGGGTGCTGATCCCAGTTACTTTAACGTCGAACAAAAACTCAACAGCGGCTTTAATTTCCGGCTTCTTGGCCTTGGGATCGACTTCGAAGGTGTACTGGTTGTTTTCCAGGGCAACCGTAGCCTTCTCAGTGATGATGGGGCGACGGATCAAATCCGCCAAATCACGGGGGTTAAAGTTAGTCGTCACCGTAGACCTCCTGAATTTTTGCGATCGCAGATGCAGTAGCTACGATTTGATCCGCAGCCAAAATGTCATACACGTTCAGGTTGCTCGCAGAGATAATCCGCACACGTTCTACGTTCCGCACCGACAACCAAACGTTTTCTTGGCGCTCAGAAACAATCAACAGCACCTTAGAACCCGCTTCCACACCCCAGCGCTGGAATGCAGCCAATACTTCTTTAGTCTTGGGACGCTCTAGGTTTGCGGCAAACTCTTCCACCACAATCAGGTCAGCCACACGGCTTTGCAATGCGGTGCGCAGAGCCAAACGACGCTCTTTGCGGTTCATTTTTTGGCTGTAATCCCGAGGCTTCGGCCCGAAGATCACACCACCACCCCGCCACAAGGGAGAGCGGTTAGAACCGGCCCGAGCGCGACCTGTTCCCTTTTGACGCCAAGGCTTCCGACCGCCACCGCTCACTTCAGAACGAGTCTTGGTGCAAGCAGTCCCTTGTCGAGCATTGGCTAACTGGCGAACCAGAGCACGGTGCACGACATGAGCTGCGCTTTCTTCCTTTGCAACTTTCAGATCCAGCGAGGCGTTGCCTTTATCTGCGCCTTGCCAGTCTTTCACGACACAATCAACCATTGTTTTATCTCCTGTCTCGTTTCGTCAGACTTGACGATCGCCTCGCTTACTTACCACCAACCAAGTTGGCTGGAATGATTTTCACTAAGCCACCGGGTTTGCCAGGAATCGCACCTTTGACCAACAACAGGTTGCGATCGCTATCGACTCGTACCACGGTCAGCTTTTTCACCGTGACTTGTTCGTTACCGTACTGACCAGCCATCCGCTTACCGGGGAAAACCCGACCCGGCGTTGTACCCGCACCAGTCGAACCCGGCAGACGGTGGTTTTTAGAACCGTGCGCCATGGGTCCGCGTTTGAAGTTATGACGCTTTTGATAACCTGCGAAACCCCGACCAATACTGGTTCCGATCACATCCACCAATTGGCCAGACTCAAATTGCTCAACGGTCAAGGCTTGACCCAATTCGTAGCCGGACACATCCTTCAAACGACACTCTGTCAGATGACGCAGAGGAGCCGATTCAGATTTTTTCAGGTGACCCCTTTCAGCTTTGCTCAGGTTTTTTTCCTTCACATCGCCGTAAGCAAACTGAAGCGCCACATACCCATCAGTTTCTTTGGTCTTAACTTGAGTAATTGGGCAGGGACCTGCCTGAATCACTGTGACAGGGATCGCTTTCCCTGCCTCATCAAATACTTGGGTCATCCCAAGCTTTGTGCCGAGAATTCCAACAGCCACGATGTCGGGTCTCCTTTAACTAAACATCCCGTACTGGGCAGCGGTTGCAGCACACAACTTACCCTGGACAAAACAGCACGTTCGGAAGAATCACATTCCACCGATCGCGCACACGCAGAAACAACCTCCAACAATTAGGAGGCTCTCTCTACAAACTTGACACTCCATCTTCAGGCGATAAACGCACCCCACAAAAGGCGCTGAATCACTCCGACAGTCAATCCCAGTGGACTTAAACAGCAAACTGTTCAGTATCCGAACCAGAAAGGAGTCCTTCCAAGTAGTGAAGGGAATACCCTTCCTCAGAAAACTTCAAACGATTGCCTGAAGCTAACCTCATGCTGTTTCCTCTCATCACGGGTGCGAACCTGTGCTACACGTACCGAAAAGCCATGATGCTGAGAGTTTCAGTACCGCAGAGGTGGGCGGGAAACAAGCGTTGCCGTAAAATCACGACAGTTAAACATTCTACCTAAGGTGTTAAGTTCTGTCTAGCAAGACACCAAATTTTCTAGGATTTTTTCTGAGGTTGTTAGATAGAGCCAGAGGAAATGATCCGGACAGCCATTGAGAAGCCATGAACAGTGGACGCTGAAAATTCTATGGCCTGGGGGAACAAGGGCGATGAAATCGCTGCAAGAGCGATTAGACTAGAGTGCAGTGGGTATTAAGGCTTATTGATATGGCACTCATTACGACTGGTGGCAAACTCATCCGAGATTTAGAGTCCCATGGTGCATTGGGCGTCTACGTCCCACTGGAAGGGGGCTTTGAAGGTCGCTATCGTCGCCGCATTCGATCGAAGGGCTATGTCTCCCTTAGCCTGACAGCACGGGGGCTAGGAGATGTGGCGATGTACCTAACCGGCGTCCATGGTGTACGACCTCCCCACCTTGGCAAGAAAAGCGCAACCTCTGATCCAGCGGTCGGCTATCGCTACTTTATTCCTCCAATTATCGAAACTCAGTTGGCTAGCCTTCCCCCCAAGTGTAAGGGACTACTGCTTTGGATTATTGAAGGCAATATCTTATCGAACGAGGAATTAGCGTTCCTCGTTAACCTGCCGAAGCTTGATCCGCGCGTTAAAGTCATTGTTGAACTGGGCGGAGATCGGTCTTTCCGTTGGACCCCGTTGAAAGAAACCTTAGCTGCTGCCTAGGGTCTGTTTTCTTTGGGTATTTCCTTCAGATACAAATTTAGGTGCAGATTAAAAAATGAAGGATGCCTCTTCTAGATCAGGAGAGGCTTTTTTGTGCTCATGCTGATTTTGTAGATTTCGCTTCAGCCATCAGAATCAGGTCTACCAATTCACAAAACCCAGTGCCTTCCTCTGCCTGGGTCACAAATTGGGGTAACTGGGATAGTTGATCGACATAGTGCGTCACATTAGCTACTCCCACCGACAAAGGCATTTGGAACAAACTTTCGTCATTGGGGCTATCCCCAACCGTGACCACCTGCTGGGGGTCGATCGTCGGAAACGCCATGCGCAAAACTTGTTGCAATCCCTGCAATTTACTTTGTTCTGGCAATTTAATGTGACATTGCACAGTGCTGTAGACCATCGTCCAGCCTTGTGCTTCACAACTGTGGGTCAACGCTTGCAATTGCGATCGGGAAAGCCCTCGCACATCAAACGTCCAATCTGTCAGACGAAAGCGATTATCGATCGATTCCTGAAGATGAGGAAATTGAGATTTTAAGCTCGCAAAGGTATTCGCAAGCGCTTGGCGATGCTGCTGCAAGTCCGAAATCGGCACCAACCATTCCAAGCGATCGCCTTGATAGAACAGTCCACCATTTTCCGCGATCGCCCCCGCAATGGGGAGGTAATGACTGATTGCACTCACCCAGCCCGCCGATCGTCCCGTGACAATCACCACCGGAATCGCACGATCGACCAACTGCTCAAAGCACTGCAACAGGGCTGGACTAAACTTTCCCTGCTGCGTCAGCGTCCCATCCATATCCGTTGCAATCAACTGAATTGCAGAAAAATTCGCTTGAGCCTGCGCGATCGGCTGCAAGAACATCCGTTATTCCCTCCTAGCCATCCCTTGGATGATACAAGAACAAACCACTGAGTCCATACTCTAGAAAACACCCTAGACACTTTGGACTGAGCAGAGCATCCCAAGGGTTATTGCACCCAAAGGTTATTGAAGCCATTAGATACAAGAGAACCAGATCCCTTCTATACAGGGAAATGGAAATCCCACCAATTTGCTATCACTGTTCTGAGCCGATAGGCTAGGGCTATAGCAATCAATGCCAATGGGGAGTCTCTCCTAATTGTTGCTCCTTGTGGTTTTATGGGAATACTTGTTGAATAGTTTCAACCCGTTGTCCAAAAAATAATTCTGTGGTAGATATGTCAGTCCCGATGATTTCGACGGGAACCTGGCTTGCTCAGGCCGCCCCAAAAACAACCAAACCCAAAACATCTACAGCACAGCCCCCAAGTCCTGCTTCTCAGACAACCAGTCAACAAACTTCTCCCGTCTGGATGTATACGGCTGGTGGACTGTTATTCCTATTGGTGGCTTTGGGGATCACCTCAGCTTTGCAGTACCGTCGCCTCAACAAAAAGCTCCGGTTTGAACTCCTGAAAAACCAGGAACTCCAGAAAAAATATAAGTTTGCGGTCGATACGATCGGCAAAATGGAGCGCAATCCAGACTTAATTCACTCCCGAGAATTTAACCTAGATTACCTTCGGATGCGGATGGCGGAGGAAGTCTTCCATTTCTCGATCGTCAACCAGATGAAAATCAAGGTCAAAGATCGGATTACGATGGCCCTGCGACCGCAGCAAGCCAGCCAAGGGGAACTGGGAATTGCCAGCGGGACAGGCCGGCAAGTGGATGAAGTCTTTGATGTGGAATATGAACCCCAGGATGCTCCCAAGGGAACAAAGCGCGTGCTATTCCGCGTTTGTATTAAAATCCTCAAGCTGCCCACCCAGCCCACTTCACAAACGATCGGGCAAATTATCGATTGCATTGAGACCTTCCTCAGTCCAGGCCATGAGAACGATACCTGGCAACCTACCATTCAAGGGCGCATTGCCAATATGCACTGGGATCAAAAGGCCAAACCGACCCCTCTGCTCGTGTTAGAACAAACCCAAGAGGGCTCGAACGTGACCTTCCGCACTAACCGCATGGCCAAAGCCTAATTCTCTGGTTCTCAGCTCAATCACTTGATGGATTCTCAGCCATCCGGTGCAGCTAGAGCGTAAATTTACGGATCCACCCTCGGCTCATCACGCCTGCCAAGTTCCGAAAAATCTCGTAGATCGGCCAACTCTGCTGGAAAACTTCCTACAAAAAACCCCCAACTCACTAGGCATGAGTTGGAGGTGGAAATCAGGGTGCATCTACCATTCCGCTTTACCGGAAACTGACCTGCTGTTCGGGAACAGTTCTGTAGAGTAACGATGAAGTTACTGCAAAGTTTCCTTGAATCCTGCGTACTTTCTCGGATCCTTAAGACAATTAGTTGGGAACTCTCTCCAAACGATCGCCGTCAGCCCCTTGGCATCTTGGCCAAGATCAAACCTTTTCCCTGACCGAAATTCACAATATTTCACAAAGTCGAAGACAAGATTTACTTCGACAAGTCTCAAATTTACCGCTATAAGTACAGAAGTATAGGCATCAGTCCAGGCATAGCAGGTTTCGCATCAGGGAGAGGGGTAATGGAACGCTTAGAATTACTGGGAGAGAAAAGACTGTGACCCAAGAATTCTCACTGTCTGTAACCCCTGTCAAAGAGGAAACCTATCTCGTTAGAACAGAGCGGGTCTCTCCGGGAGTTCCTCTGGCAGAAGAATTAGTCTCTTGGCGCGTAGGAGATTGGTTACAGCAGGCGGGACAGTTGATGAATGATCCGTTACTGGGATTATTACGAGGGCGCGGCCAGACTGGCCCCGTGGGCGAACCCGCTTCAGTGGATTTAGTGACCTTAGGCCAGGAACTTTACAATGCGCTGTTTCAAGGAACGGTACGGGATAGCTGGATGGTGGCACAGGGGATTGCCCAGCATCAACACGACATTTTGCGATTACGCCTAGGATTAAAGGGCGATCGCTTGCCCCGACTGCCCTGGGAAGTCTTGCATGCAGGTGATCGGCCTCTGTCCACCGGAACCGACGTTGTGTTTTCCCGCTACCATTCTGCCTTTACCGCTGTTGGTAGCAAGCTTTCTCTGCATCCAACCAATATCCAGCCCAATCAGCCCCTACGCATTCTGATGGTACTGGCAGCTCCGACGGATCAGGAAATGCTACAGCTGCACCAAGAAGCCGTTCATTTACAAGCTGAACTACAGCGAGATCAGGATCGTCGGTTCGATGGCCCCACGATCGAACTGCAAATTCTCGATCAGCCCGGTCGGGAACAACTGACTCAAGCCTTAGAGCAGGGACACTTTGACATTCTGCACTATGCGGGGCATAGCAATTTAGGCAGTGCAGGGGGCGATCTCTATCTGGTCAATGACAAGACTGGATTGACTGAAGTCCTCAATGGAGATGATTTAGCAGGGCTATTAGTCAATAACGGTGTCCGCATGGCCGTGTTTAATTCCTGCCGAGGCGTGCATGGAGCCACTGCTGGCGAGGATAACAGCAATAATTTGGCTGATGCGCTGTTAAAGCGGGGTGTTCCTGCCGTACTGGCCATGGCGGAACGGATTCCCGATGATGTGGCCTTAACCTTGAGCCGATTGTTCTACCGTAATCTGAAGCAACGCTATCCCATCGATCTGAGCTTGAATCGGGCCAGACAGGGGCTACTGTCTTCCTATGGTTCTAGCCAACTCTATTGGGCGTTACCAATTCTCTATCTCCATCCCGAATTTGATGGCTATCTTCGGCCTCACCAAACGGCTAACCGAGATCGATCGGGCGTCAATCCCATCGATTCAATCGACCCTGCCTTTTTGGAGTCGGATCAGTTAGAGCCCTTAGGCCAATTAGCTTCAGCGCATCTTACCGCCAGCCAGTTTGCCAAAAATGATTTAGGTGGAAATCCCTTAAGTGGCAGTAGCGTAAACGGTGACTTGATCAATGGTGACTTCATCAATGGTGACTTCGTAGAAGAAATCAACCTGGATGACAATCTGGATGATGAGGCCGATCGGGCAGAAATTGCGGATCTGTTTAAGGAACTTTCCAACAATGGAAATTCCATCACTTCAACCCAATCATCCCAAACACCGTCGAGCAATCTAGCGGTTGCACAAGGTAATGGGAACGCTATTCCTTCAACCGCCCCGGTCATTACCAACGAAAAAGCTCGCGAATTGAATCAACTGGCGCAGGTGCTCCAACAACAAGGAGACTTGACAGGAGCGATCGCAACCTATGGAGAAGCCCTGAAATTGGCTCCCGATTGCGGCGAACTTTACTACAATCTCGGCACGGCTTTCCAAACCTATGGCAATCTGCCAGAAGCACTGACTGCCTACAAAATGGCATTGAAGCTGGATCCCCAACACTCCCATGCACCCACCCGCCTCCAACAGCTTCTAGATCCTTCCGCCACAGGTAACCCCGAAGGGTCTACCCCCACGTCCCAAGGGCACGCGAGTCGGGCTAATTTTGGAGATAACCCTCATTCCCGGCCTCCCCTGTCCAAAGCATTGATGGGGACTATCGGGATTACTGCTGCAAGTTTGTTAGGTATTGGGGTGGCTGTGAGCCGCTTCCAATCCCAACCTCCGACACCGCCCACGCCCTCCATTTCGGCGAGTGTCCCCCAACCGTCCCCCAGCAGTTCCCCCAGCCCAGATACCCTGCAGCCTAATCAATCCCAGGCCAATAATGCCAATCTTGTGACGATCGCCCAGCAATCCTTCAGCAAAAATAATTTGCGCCAAGCCCAGGAAGCCGTGGCAGCTTTGCTCGATCGGGGTGCCTTAGTAGAGGCCCAAGCTGCTTTAGACAACGCTTCGCGCAACCAGCAGGAAGTCGCACCGATTAGCTTTCTGCGCGGACGACTGTCCTGGCAATTTTGGCAGCAGAATAGCGGTGGGAATCATAGCCTAGACGATGTGCGGCGCTTTTGGGGCATGACAACCCAGAAGGAACCGAATAACCCGCTCTATCAAACCGCCTTGGGCTTTGCCTTTTATGCGGAAGGCAAACTGACACCCACTGACCTTCCCCGTGCCACCGACGCTTGGTTCCAGGCGGCCAATCTGACAGCCCAGCAGCCCACCTCGCCCGAAGCCCTGAATGCCTATGCAGGACTGGCTTTAAGCGCTTTCAAAACGGCGCAGACTCAAACGGGAGCCGATCAAAAGCGGCTTCAGGCAGAGGCTATTAAACTCCGGGATCAGGTCATGAAAGCTAGCCCCGATCGCTTCAGTCCCAATGCTTTAGGCAAAAATTGGCTCTGGACAGAAACCGCGATCGCCGATTGGAAAAAATTACAAGAACTACAGTAACGCCCTGTCAGTGAGGACAACCTTATTCAGAATCCGCGATTTCGGCAGGAACCGAAGGGGTGATCGCACCTTTAATCGACTGATCCACGGAATTGGTTTGACGCAAACTAGGAGTGATCAAGCAGGACAGCCCCACGCAACCTAGGCCAATGGCTCCAATTAACTGTAGAAAACTCTGGTGCTCCCTTTGGGCGATCGTTTGGGCCATCTCCTGAGGCGGCAGAATTTCATTTCCTAGACTGAGGATTTCGCGCGTTGCACCCCAAATAAGCACCAAGGTCATCAACCAAGCCAACAACAGCAGCAGGAAAATGCGAATCCCCGCAGGACGCTGTAACCGTCGTATCCAAAGGCTGGGAAGTATGAATCGCCAAAACCAATGCCGGGGAAGCTGGCTCCAAGTTCGATTGATTTTGAGCAATGCACGTTCCCAGCGAGTCTGTCGCTGTTGTTTTTTAGCCAATAGTGCACTTTTTCCCTGCCGTGATCGCATCCCGGATCCTCACTGCACCCGATCGTAGACGTTGGATAAAGCTTGAACTGGAAAGTTTGAACTGGAAAGCTGGAACTGGAAAGTTTAGATTTTGGCGAAAATCCCCCTTAAGGAGACGATCACTCCCCAGGAAGAGCCCGATCGAACATGTTGCCACGAGATCGTCTTTTATCCGGTCATTAGTTCAAATTTCTCTGTCCTTAGTCCCAATATTAATTAAAGATCTCCCACGTGAACGAATTATCTTTAGGATCCGTTAAATTCGAATCAGAAAAAGGAGCGGAGAGTCCCTCATTGCAAAGGACGATCGCCGCTCTCATAGCTACCTCTCACAGATGGATTGTTTAAGAATGACTACGCTCTAAAGCAAACTGAACTAACTGGTGGACAAGGTCTGGAAATTCCACCCCCGTTGCAGCCCAGAGTTGAGGATACATACTCATTGCCGTAAAGCCAGGTAAGGTATTGACTTCATTAATTAAAATTTCGCCCGTGGCTTCGACGTAGAAGAAATCCACACGGGTCAGTCCTGCACAGTCGATCGCTTGAAATGCCTGAATAGCCCGTTCTTGAATTTGCGTCACCACGTCAGCGGTCAGATTAGCAGGAATATAAATCTGCGATCGGCCTTCGGTGTACTTCGTTTCATAATCATAAAAGTCGCTCTCGAAGGTCACTTCACCGACCACTGAAGCTTTGGGATTATCGTTGCCCAAGACAGCACATTCCACTTCCCGCGCTACAACCCCTGCTTCTACAATGATGCGCCGATCGTAGCTAGCGGCACCGTCCAAGGCTTTTTCTAATTCCGATCGGGTACGACATTTAGAAATTCCGACAGAAGATCCTAAATTGGCGGGTTTGACAAAGCAGGGATAGCCGAGTTGGGCCTCAATTTCATCACACAGCTTGGGAAAACGGCAGGGATCGGAAAAAATTTGCGATCGGGTCACCGCCATATACTTCACCTGGGGGAGACCCACTTCGGCAAAGGCCATTTTCATGGCAATCTTATCCATGCCCACCGCTGAAGCCAAGACCCCCGAACCAACGTAGGGAACCTGCATGAGTTGCAATAGGCCCTGAATAGTGCCATCTTCGCCGTTGGGACCATGCAAAATGGGGAACCAGACCTCGACTTCGCTGACCTGCGGTGGAAATTGCCACAGCGTTGCTTTTGGGGCAGTTTCCTCGGTTTCCACGGGCTGCCGATCGGTCAAGACCTGCTGCGCCACCGCTCCTGTCTGCCATACCCCATCCTTTTGGATATAGAACAGGAGAACCTCGTAGCGATCGATGTTGTTTCCGGTTGTCAATCCTCGATAAATTGCGCCTGCGGAGATAATGGATACTTCATGCTCACCAGAGCGTCCGCCAAACAACAGTCCTACTTTCAATTTACCCATGGCCCACTCCCCTTGGTCTGGTTAGATAGCCAGAGAGTATAGCAGAAACCTATCCATCAGCCTTGAGACCCGTGGGCTTTCTAGCTGAGAATTGAGTTAACTGCTTTAAATTCCCGTAACTACTCAGGCTGTGGTTTAAGCGACACAGGATTGCCCGAGAACAATCCAACGAGAGCGTCTAAAAGATTGATATTCTGCTTGCGCAAGGTGGATAAATAGCCCCGAATGCGAC